>JAKLJX010000020.1 GCA_023150945.1 bacterium
TTCTTAGGGCGTGCATCAAAGCGTCAGATCTTCCATGGGAGATCTGATATTCCTATTATTTATGCAAAACTCAATAAATTGCATCCGGTAGCGAAAACAAATTCACTTGCGTTACCGGCAAACAATTGGAGAAAAACCAAAGATGCATTTCTGTTTGACAATGAGGTGGAACGCTGGCCGTTGAACTTTTTCTACGGCCTCTCCGATGCACTGATAGCTGGTTTCATGGAAAATTCCAGCGTTATGATAAATCATAAAATTTTTGATATTTCATAAAAACCCCTCTGTCTTCTCACCTTTTCCTCCCTTCTTTATTTACCCCACAACACCATGTTGGCAAAGGTGCTTACATAAGCTGCAATCCCTGCCAAAATACCGTTGGTACATCAATTGATTATCTAATATAGCGAAAGCATAACAAAAGTCAGTCGATGGAAATCAACTTGGTGAAGATTCAAATGGCTCCAAAGGTATTGACAGACCGAAATTTTGATGCTGAGCTTGTGGCTCCGGGCAGAATTGTGTTGGTCATATTTTACGATGAGAATTTCAGTAACCGCTATCTCATCGAACCGGGCTTGGTGAAACTGGACGAACAGTATAGCCAACGGGTGAAGTTCTGCCGCATCAATACGCGTGAAAACCCAAAAACCGCCGAACGCTTTCGAATTTTTGTCATCCCGACAATTCTCTTTTTTCAAGATGGAAAACTGGTTGAGTCGCTGGCGGGCACTTTTCCGCGCGTTGAGGTCGAGAACATTATCCGGAAACTGCTCACTGAAAAAGAAGAAGACCGATTGTCTCTCTCAAGAAGCTAAAAAGGAGGTTGCAACTATGAAGTACACAGTATTGCTCGGAAGAATTCTATTCTCATTAATCTTCGTGATGGCCGGCTTCAGCAATTTTTCGAAGCAGGCGATCGAGCATGGAGCAGCGCAGGGAATCCCATTGGCTTCGATTGCAGTTCCGCTCTCCGGAGTGATCGTGCTCTTGGGAGGTCTCAGCATCGCCCTCGGTTATAAAGCCAAATGGGGCGCGTGGCTGCTGGTTTTATTCCTGGTGCCGGTCACGGTGATGATGCACAACTTCTGGGCCATGCAGGATATCGCATTAGCCCAGATGCATCAGGTGATGTTCATGAAGAATCTTTCCATGCTTGGTGCTGCGCTTCTTATCTCTTATTTCGGCGCTGGCCCGTTGAGCTTGGACGGACGGCAGAAAACACATTCAGGGCAACGCACACGGCGCATGCAACATAGAGAAGCAGTGATAGCGTAGAGAACCAGACAATCAAATCCGAGGTAGGCTGCGAATGACGGAACCGGCCTACGGCGCAACAAATCCGTCAACACACAATCGAAAGGAGAAACTACAATGAACAAGATGTTGGTCGCAGTATTCGACAGCGAGGTGGTGGCTGCTGAAGGCTTCAGCGCGCTCAAGGGCCTCCACAATGACGGGGACATCACGGTGTACGCGACGGCGGTCCTCGTGAAGGATGCCTCGGGCAAGGTGAGTATCAAGCAGGCCGCGGATCAGGGGCCCATCGGCACCGGCCTCGGCATGTTGGCCGGGAGCATGGTGGGGTTGCTGGCCGGGCCAGTCGGGCTGGCCGTGGGCGCCTCGATGGGTACCCTAACCGGTTTGATCTTTGATCTGAACAAGTCGGGCATCGACGTCCAGTTTGTGGACGATGTCTCGAAGGCCCTTAGCTCCGGCAAGGCGGCCGTCCTGGCCGATGTGGAAGAGAGCTGGGCGGTGCCAGTGGACACGCGGGTCGGGAAGCTCGGCGGCATGGTCTTCCGGCGCTTGCGCTCCGAGGTCGTCGAGGACCAACTGGTGCGGGAGTCCGCTGCCTTCCAGGCTGAAGTGAAGCAGCTCAAGGAGGAGATGGCTCAGGCACGCGCTGAGAACAAGGCCGCGATCCAGGCGCAGATCGACGAGGCGAAGAAGAAGGCCCAGGTGATGCAGGACCAGGCCAAAGCCCGAATCGATCAAACCAAGCGCGAAGCCGAGGCGAAGATCACTGCCCTGCAGGGACAGCTCAAGCACGCGAGCGACCGGCAGAAGGCAAAGATTGAGAAACGCATCGCTGAAGTAAAGGCTGACCTCGAGGCACGTCACGCCAAGCTCCAGCAAGCTGGACGACTTGCCAAAGAGGCATTGACACTCTAGCGTCGCGCCTCAAAACGGGAAGTCTTCGGTAGTTGATGTCCGTTCAAGACTTCCCGTTTTTCCAAACATAAAACTGGCGATGTACTTTGCAGGGAAAATGCGATGTGGCAAAATCAAAATACATACAAGGCTCTCGTGGTGAATGCAAGTCACGCTTCCAGAGAAATTCTTGCGGGCATGCTCAGCCGGCATCCAAAGACAGTAACGAATTTGGCCGAAGCTGAGACAGTTTACGAGCTGACAACCCCGAGCCACACTGAAAATCTGGAGGTGATTCGCAGCCTCCTTGCGAGCATCGCTCAAAAAGCCGGCTTTGATGAAACAGCGATAATGGAGATCGAGGTTGCCGTTGAGGAGGCTTGCGTGAATGCGATTAAACATGCCCACCAAAATGACGTGGCCAAGCCTCTTCATCTTCGGATAACCATCGACCGCCAAAAACTGACGGTGGTGGTGAGAGATCAAGGCCGAGGCTTTGATCCCAAGCAGCTCGAAAAGCAGGATGCCAAGGCGCTCCTTGCAAAGCGGCAAGCCGGCGGGCGCGGCATTCTGATGATGAGGATGCTGATGGATGAAGTTCATTTTGCCTTTGAAAGCGGAAAAGGAATGCAAGTCCGGCTGGTGAAATACCTCATATCTCCGCAGTGCCGGACGATTCATTGAAATAATTTATGAAAACAACAACGGAAAGGTGACTTGAAATGAAATGGTCATGGAAACTCGGCGAAATCGCGGGAATCGGCATCTACGTGCATGCCACGTTTTTGCTTCTGCTGGGCTGGGTGGCGTTGAGCCATTATATCGCCGGCCAGAGCATTGCCATGATAGTCAACGGCGTGGCGTTCCTGCTGGCGCTGTTCGGAATTGTCGTGCTCCACGAGCTGGGACACGCGCTCACCGCCAAACGCTTCGGCATTCAGACGCGCGACATTACATTGCTGCCGATCGGCGGCGTCGCGCGTTTGGAGCGCATGCCGGATGATCCCAAGCAGGAATTGTGGGTGGCGCTGGCCGGACCGGCGGTCAATGTGGTTTTAGCAGCGGTGTTGTACATCGCGATTGCGTTGACTTCCGGGCCGCCGTCGTTGAGCAACCTTAACATGGTGAGCGGGAACTTTTGGGAAAAGCTGCTGTGGGTCAACGTCTCGCTGGCGGCGTTCAATCTCTTGCCGGCGTTTCCGATGGACGGCGGCCGCGTGCTGCGCGCGTTGCTGGCCATGCGCATGAGCTATGTGCGCGCGACGCAAATCGCCGCCCACGTCGGACAAGGCATGGCGCTTCTGTTTGGATTCATCGGATTGTTTTACAATCCCTTCCTGGTGTTCATCGCGCTCTTCGTGTGGATGGGCGCCTCGCAAGAAGCGAGCATGGTGCAGATGAAATCGGCGCTCGGCGGCATTCCGATTCAGGCCGCGATGATCAAGGACTTTCGCACGCTGGCGCCCTCGGATTCTTTGGAACGGGCGGTTGAGCATATTCTGGCTGGTTTTCAACAAGACTTTCCGGTGGTGGAGCAAGAACGCGTGGTGGGCGTGCTCACGCGCAACGATTTGTTGAAGGCGCTCTCGCAACGCGGCACAAAGGGTCGGGTCGAGGACGCCATGCAACGCCAGTTTGAGACCGCCGACCCGAACGAGATGTTGGAAACCGTTTTTGCGCGGTTGAACGGAAATGGCTGCCATTCGCTGCCGCTCATGCGCAACGGCCGGCTCACGGGCATCGTCACCATGGACAACGTCGGTGAATTTCTGATGGTGCAGGCGGCGCTGCGAAAGGCGCGGGCATGAGGTTTGGGGATACAGTCTTAAGGAAAAGCATCATGAAAACTAAACCTACGATTGTTATGAGCGAATTAGAGAAAAAGCTGGAGCAAGGCTGGGAAAAATTGACTGCTTTGCTCGACCCGAAAGAGCGCGCGGAAAAAACGCTTCTGGAAGCGTTGCAGCGCGATTATTTTGAAGAGCGGCAAATCAGCGAGGCTTTGCAAAAAGAAAGCGAGGGCATTCCTTATGCGCATTTGCGCCGGAAGCTGCTGGACATTGCCGAGCGGGAACAAGCGCATGCCGAATTGCTGGCGGCAAAAATCCGCGAGCTGGGCGGTGATCCCTCGGAACACGCCGGCAATTTGCGTAAAGCGCGCGCGAGCAATGCTTTCATCTCGACGCTCGATCTGCTGCAAATTTTGCAACAAGAAAAAGAGGATTACCTCGAGTATCTGGAAATGGCGCATCTGGCCAAAGAGGCCGGACACAAAGATTGGACTCCTTTGCTGACACAGATCGCCGAGGAGGAACAAATACATCGCCGGGAGCTGATGGACGTTATCACGCGCCTGAATCCCTTGCCGGTGCAATGATAGGCCTGAGATTTTGGATTTTTTCAAGGCCGAATTGTGCAGTGCAGCCGGCAAGGGCGCGGCTGAAAGATCGCAATGATATGAAGTGAAAGACATTGGGTGAGATTATGTCAACAACGAATAAAAAGACTGTGTCTCTGGTTCTTGGAAGCGGGGGCGCGCGAGGCCTGGCACATATTGGTGTCATTCATTGGCTGGAGGAAAATGATTTTAAAATTGGATCGATAGCCGGTTGCTCAATCGGAGCAGTAATTGGAGGAGTATATGCTGCCGGAAAATTGAATGAGTATGAGCAATGGGTACGTTCCATCACCAAAATCGACATATTCACGCTACTGGATCTTTCGTGGGAAAAGAGCGGGCTGGTGAGAGGCGACAAAATTATTAATACTTTGATCAAACTGGTTGGAAAGAAACGAATCGAAGATCTCGCAATTCCATATACGGCGGTTGCCGCTGACATCGTCAACCACAAGGAAGTATGGATAAAGTCGGGCAGTCTTTTTGATGCCATGCGAGCGTCTTTCGCAATCCCCCTTCTCTTCACTCCATTCATGTACAAAGGGGTGGAACTTGTTGATGGGGGGATACTGAATCCTGTGCCGATTGCGCCGACATTTGGGGATGAGACGGATTTAACTATTGCTGTAAATCTGGGCGGCTCCCCGGATGATCGTAAAGAGCCGAATTCCGTGAGTACGGCTTCAGTTGACCCTTCGTCTCCGTTCCGTGAAAAGATCAAGAGCTTTATAGCCAGCCTCCCACAATCCGGGACAAGTGGCAGCAGTCGAGATTGGGGAGCGTACGATATCGCCATACAGGCTTTTGATGCGATGCAGAGTGCCATCGCCCGCCAAAAGCTTGCCGCATATCCACCGGATATCGTAATAGAAATCGCCAGGAACGCGTGCCGGACACTGGAGTTTGACCGGGCATCCGAGATGATTGAATTGGGATACAGAAAGGCGAAAGCGTGCCTGTCTGAAGTTTCGCCACAAAGGCGGAACGATGAACGCTAACATTTCACTAAAAGATAATCACTCAAAACTCAAAACCGAAAGGAGAACCTATGACTAACTTTCCTCTTCTCAACGCTTTTGCAAGCCATTGGTGGGTGCTGTTGCTGCGCGGCATTGGCGCCGTGTTGTTCGGCATTTTGGCCTTTGTATGGCCGGGGCTGACGTTGGTGGCGCTAGTTTTTCTCTACGGCGCTTATGCCCTCGTGGATGGCGTCACCGCAATCTTTGTCGCCGGGAGCGCCCGCGCGTGGTGGATGATCTTTGCCGGATTGCTTGGCATCATCGCCGGCATACTGACTTTTATTTTCCCAGGCATCACCGCATTTTGGCTGCTCATTCTGATCGCCTCGTGGGCCGTCGTCCGAGGAATCTTCGAAATCGTGACGGCGATTCAATTGCGCAAAGAATTGACGAACGAGTGGATGCTCATTCTCGGCGGCATTTTCTCGATCATCTTCGGCGTCCTGCTCTTTTTGAATCCGGCCGCGGGCGCGCTCGCGATGGTGTGGCTGATCGGCGCCTACACATTTGTGTTTGGAATCATGATGATCGTGCTTTCGTTCCGTTTGCGCGGATTACGAAAGTTCAAGCCGGCAACGGTCTAAGTAAGCGTCTAGAAATTATTTCCCGAGATCGTCGTAGTCCTGCCCCCTTGTGAGGCGCTGTGGCGAATGCGAATTTGTCGTCTCGAATAGCCGCCCACAAGGGGCGGGGACTACAAACCTGTTCATCCATAATGAAAGTCAAATTTTACGGAACCCGAGGCTCGATCCCGGTTTGTGATCCCCAATTTCAAGAATTTGGCGGGAACACGACGTGTTTTCAAATTACGTTTCCGGATACGGGAGGTATTGCCATCATCGATGCCGGAACCGGAATCAGAGACTTGGGCAAAGCTCTCGTCGCCGCCGGCCATCAGCAAGATGAAATTTTCATCGGTTTCACTCACTTTCATTGGGATCATATTCAGGGTTTTCCCTTCTTTGCGCCGGCTTTCAACCCCGAACAAAAAATCAACATACTGGCGCTGGGACGAGGCAGAAAGGCCACGAATCTGCGAGGAATTTTTAAAACCCAAATGCAGACGGAATACTTTCCGGTGCAATTGGATAATATGGGCGCCCGTTTTGAATTTCTACAAATCGATAAGTCTCACGAATATTTTGAAGACGATCATGGCGAGACCACCAAAGTGACTGCCAATAGGCACAACCATCCCGGCGGCGCGTATGGTTTTCGCTTGGAACGGCTTGGAAAAATTCTGGTCATTTGCACGGACATCGAGCATGGCGATGCCATTGACCCTCACGTCGTCGCGCTTGCCAAGGGCGCTGATTTGCTCATCCACGAAGCGCAATACACCGGCGAAGAATTGAAAACCAAAAGAGGATGGGGGCACAGCAGCTACGAGCAAGCGCTGCAAGTGGCCGAAATGGCCGGCGTGAAAATGCTGGCCATCACGCATCACGATCCGGATCACGACGACGAGTTCCTGCGCCGGATGGAGCGGGAATGCCAGCAAAGATTTCGCGCTTGTGTTTTGGCTCGCGAAAAGATGGAAATTGCATTGTAAAATTGAATGGTCTTCAATGACTCGGCAAGCGTTCGACTGAGCGCTCACGCCGAAGGCTCGAACGCGCGGAGATACAAATTGGTCTCATTACGTTTGTTTAAATTCGTTTACCAATTTGATAACCAATAATGGCACCTAAAATCAATCCCCCAATGCTCCAGACAGCACCGCCAATAATGCCAAGAAGTATTGCGCCCACAACGCCATGTGTGGGATTGAAGTTCTCTTTTTGGCTCGATGGCGGTGAGACAGTAGGAGAGGTTGTCGCAGTTTTGGTACGGGGTACATTTTTCGGTGATTCATGCCTTGTGGGAGATGCAGTAGGTGGATGTGGTGCAGCAGTACGACCAACATAGAGAGTATTAAATACTGATGCTTCTGATTGATGCGAAACCTTTTCTTGTGCTTTGCGAGAAGGTGTGGTTGATGGTTGAGCAACAGGCCACTGTCGAGCTTCGGCTTCTCCCGTCATGATTTGGATTTGTGAAGGCATCTCAATTGTCATTTGAGGTCGGTTACGGTAACTCCCGATAACACCGATTACCTTCACACTTTTACCAACAAATGAGTGAGGATCAACACCCGCTTGATTAAACGAATTTAACGAAGTCGACCAAAGCACTAAAGTAAAAGTTTGGTTTGGATATTTGCCAAAATTTAGAAAAATATAAGGCCGTTTATATCTTGTGAAAGCCGAGTGAAAATCTGAGATGTAACCAACGACCTCAATGCGTTCGCCAACATGCTCCAAAAGTGCACCAGTTTGGGTAGCTTGAATGACCAGGTATTGACTCCGACGAGGCGTTGAACCTGTTATAGCTGAGGAAACTTTAGGATAAGAAAAGTTGCCTGTGACAAACTGATCGAGGGTGGGAATTTTATCAAAATCGAGTCTGCAAACTCCTTGAAATCGATCGGTGAGCTGTGAGAGTTGAGGCAGAGAGGAAAGCTCTTGAAGCAGTGGAGAAGTTTCTGCCTTTATAAAATCTTCAGCCTTGAAAAGGATATTGTCACTGTTGTCGTATTTTTTCCAAAGTCTTGGTGATACAAAAACGGCATGCAAACCGAGATAGATAACTATAGAGGCAAAACGATCTATCGATGCACTAAAATGACGCTCATTTCTTGCAGGATGCTGGTAATTGATATGTCCTATTTCGTTGGTGCGTAAGTTAGAGAGTTCTGGAAGGAACATTCCATCATAATCGATAAGGTGAAGCTTGCCGCCTTTGACTATGATATTTCCATGCTGCAAGTCACCATGAGCAATACCAAGTTGTTCTAATTTTCGTACTAAATTGGCGAATTCGGGAATCAGCTTATTGATTAGATCGGGGTTTGAAATGTTTTTTGTAATGTAGGAATTGAGGGTATCTCCCTCAAGCCACTCCATTTTGATGATAGGATGCCATTGATTATTTATTCGAATACCTTGGAAAAGGCAATTAGCCTTAACAAAATATCCAAAAGAAGATTTTTGAAGAAAACGACCTATCGCCTCGTAACGTTTTTGTACATCTGGAATAGCTCTAGTAAAACAGCGAACAGCCCACTGCTGTGAGTGATTGTAAAGATGAAAAGTTGTGGTAAAGCCCCCTGAATATGGCTTCGGAATTCCAAATTGATCAGTCTCAGGACTACAGGCCTTTAGTTCAAGGTCGTTGAAGGCAGTTCGAGGATTTTGAACTGCATTTAAGTATTCATCTCCTCTAGGCAACGGCATGGCGATACTTACAGTTTAACAAACATCAAGGTGACATCGTCGTTCTTCAGCATGGAAGATGCCCTAGCGTTATTTACCCAAGTTGTGAAGGATTCTATAGGATTATTATCTTCGACGAAACCTGCGAGAATTTCCCAAGGGCGTTCATTATGTTCATGTTGAGATAAAAACCAGAAAGCGAGAGCATCTGTTATAAGGAAAAACATATCCCCAGCTTGCCATCTGTCAGCTTTAAAAGCAACCTTGTCCCAAACACTTTTGTTTTTTGAATCGTTACTGGACAGTAATGTTGGAGAAGTTCTAAAATCTAATGACTTTGATATCGGAAATGATTCAATCAGAACGTCACCCCGTACCTGAAAAAGACAACTGTCCCCAACAGCTATCACCGACCATTTGCCTGTTTGGGTTTCATCCGTTGAATCTTCACTAAGATGAATACCAAGTAAAGTGGAGAATGCACCCATTCGAACTTTTTCTTCCGCAAACCAAGGCAATGGCCGGCGTAGAGCAACGCTTTTCCAGCGGCCAGCCAATGTCTCCATCTGCGATTGTAGATGTGAGATATTGAAGAAAGGTTCTTTTGCATAAGCTCTTGTTAACATCTTTGCCCATTCAGCCGCAAATGAGCTTTCAGATGCGCCGTCTGCGATAGCTAATGAAAGCGAGTTGCGCTCATATCGACCGCTGAGTTTTGGGGCAAAAGCATCTTCGTATTCGTTTTTCTCGTTTCCGAACTTTGGAAGATGAAACTGAGCTATTAAGAATTGCATAAATGCAGGCATTTAACGCAGGTTACTTGGCCTAGTCCCAATATCAAGAAATCGAATGAGGGAAACCAGGTCCGCATTAAAAACAAAACCTCGAGTAGCTTCCGAGATACGAAAGCCTTCCTGCTTGGCTGCATTTTGGATATGTGTTGGTAGAATGCTGGACATGCGGAACAAAAGTTTTGCAAATTGATCTGGTAAACCATCTTCTTTATCTGGAAATTCAATTGGAATAGCGTTGTGCGAGGATAAGTGAATATTGAAAACCAGAACATTGCCATCTACATTGCTCAATCTTTTTAATTCCTCAGCTTTTTCTGTTGGATCGCCATCAGTGGCTTCTCCGTCTGTGATGTTAATAACAATTGGAGGAAAACATGATGGATGGCCATTGATCCAGTTTTGGATAATTGACTTTGCCCGATCAAGGGCCTGGCACATAGGAGTTCCTCCATCGGCAACCGGATCAAACCAAATTGGGAATTTTATGGTTTGGTCGACAAGGCCGCCTGCTCCATCATCTACTTTCTTTGTTCGCTCTTCAATCCTAGATGGAGAATTTGCGATCATGCTAATTGGCGAAAGATCTTGACCAGCAAGATGGCCTGAAAAACCAGAACCAACTGTGGCTCCGTAACCGATAACGCCTATGTGATAGTAATCTCGAATGCCTTCGCTTTTGGCACATTTGATAATGAGATTTTGCAGGAGTCGATTAATTATATCGGCAACACCATCGGCTTTGCGTTTATTACCACCTCCAGCGCCAAATGTGTCGGTCATTGAACCGGATTGATCTATTAAGAAAAGGAAACAACTTGGATTCGCACGACTGATTTCTGCTTGGTATGACATAGAAACCTCCTGCTATTACTCGGCTGATGTTCTCGTTATCGAATTAAAACCGAAACTGAAGTGGCTTGTCCGCAGTTTAGACGGAATTCTCAACTAAGTTCAATGTACCTTCAATACTTTCAATTGCGTATAAAGCCGAATGCATTGTCGCTTCCTTCTCGGTGTTGCAGTAATTCGCGACCTAACGAAATAGCGGCAAGGGGTAATGTTAAAATTAAGAGTTTTATCAAAACGAGGATAGTGCACGGTTTTTCTTGTCCGCGATGCGCGCCTGTAATAGAAAACCCACTATCTCTTATGAACAAGAGAGGTGAATAGATGAGCACGGGGACGATGCGGCAAAATCAAGCAAATCCTTATCAACAACCGGTTGAAGAAGTATTGGCCGCGTTCGACACGGATGCGCACCGCGGCTTGAGCAAAGCGGAAGCGCGGGCGCGGCTCGAAACATACGGAAAAAACGAGCTGACGGCTGAGAAGCCCGTACCCTGGTGGAGAAAATTCCTCGCGCAGTTTCAAAACGTGCTCGTCATTCTGCTGCTCATCGCGACGGCGATTTCGACCGTGTTGTGGTTGTATGAACGCGAATCGGCGCTGCCTTATGAAGCCATGGCCATCTTCGCCGTCGTGCTGCTCAATGCGATCATGGGTTACCTTCAGCAATCACGCGCGGAATCTGCGGTGGCGGCATTGCGCCAGATGTCGGCGGCGCGTGCGAATGTCATCCGCGACGGCGAGCGGCAGAGCATTCCGGCAACCGAGCTAGTGCCGGGCGACATCATTCTCATTGAAGAGGGCGACACCATTCCGGCGGATGCGCGGCTGATTCAGGAAACCGCGCTGCAAACCGCGGAAGCAGTGCTGACGGGCGAGAGCATGCCGGTAGCGAAAGACACGCTGACGATCAATGGAGAAGTCGGACTCGGTGACCGTGACAACATGATCTTCAGCGGTACGGCAGCAACTTACGGACGCGGACGCGCGGTGGTGGTGGCGACCGGGATGCAGACCCAAATGGGGCGCATTGCCGGCATGTTGAAGGGGACTAAGGAAGAGACCACACCCTTACAGAAAGAACTCGACCGCGTTGGCAAACTGCTCGGCCTCATCGTCATTGTCATCGCCGTTGTGATGATCGCAACGATCATCCTCGTCGAAGACGTACACGGCTTCGCGGGATTTTTCGACGTGCTCATCCTGGGTGTCGCGCTCGCAGTTGCGGCGGTGCCTGAGGGCTTGCCGGCAGTAGTGACCGCGGTGCTCGCCATCGGCGTGCAGCGTATGGCGAAGCGCAACGCCATCGTGCGCCATCTCGCCGCGGTCGAAACACTCGGCTCGGCAAACGTGATTGCCTCCGACAAAACCGGCACGCTGACGAAGAACGAGATGACGGTGCGAGTCGTGGTCAGCGCGAGCGGGCGTGTGAGTTTCGGCGGCACGGGCTACGAACCCGAAGGCGAAGTGCGGCTCGACGTGAGCTCGCCGACACGTCGCGATGGAAGCGGGGTGATTGATGGTGCGCTTCACTTCGAGTTGGTGCGCGCGCTCGCCGCCGCGGACCGCGCCAACAACGCGGTGTTGCAAGAGCGCGATGGACGCTGGACGGTGCAGGGCGATCCGACCGAAGGCGCGTTGATTGTCGCGGCGCGCAAAGCCGGGCTGGAGGCGGAGGCGCTCGACGCGCGATTTGACCGCGTCGGGGAAGTGCCGTTCTCCTCCGAGCGCAAGCTGATGAGCACGATTCACACCGACGCCGAGCGACAGGAGCGCCTGCTCGTCTTCACCAAAGGCGCGCCGGACGTGCTGCTGGCGCGCTGCTCGAAGGAACTGGTGGGTGAAGAGATAAAATCTTTGACGGCAAAACGCCGCGCCGAAATTTTGCAAACCAACGAAGAACTGGCCGGCGCAGCGCTGCGCACGCTCGGGGTCGCGGCGCGCTCGCTGCCGAAGGATGCGTTCAAGCACGAAGAGATTGATGAACGCGTCGAGCAGGAGCTTGTCTTCCTGGGATTGATCGGCATGATTGATCCGCCGCGCGAAGAGGCGAAAGAAGCCGTGGCGCGGGCAAAGGGCGCCGGCATTCGCCCGATGATGATTACCGGCGATCATCCCAAAACCGCTGCGGTTATTGCCGAAGAACTCGGCATCGTTGCAAACGGCCGCGCTATCACCGGTGCGGAGCTGGAGAAAATGCCGGAGGAGATGCTTGACCGAACGGTGCAAGAAGTGTCGGTTTACGCGCGGGTGAACCCCGAACACAAGCTGCGGATCGTGAAGGCGTTGCGGCGCGTAGGCGCGACCGTGGCGATGACCGGCGACGGCGTCAACGATGCGCCCGCGTTGAAGACCGCTGACATCGGCGTGGCCATGGGCATCACCGGCACCGACGTTTCGAAAGAAGCTGCGGACATGGTGTTGGCAGACGACAACTTCGCGACCATTGTCGCGGCGGTCGAAGAAGGGCGCGCCATCTTCTCGAACATCAGAAAATTCTTGCGCTATTTGCTTTCATCGAACATCGGCGAAGTGATGACGATGTTTTTCGGCGTGCTGCTGGCGAGTGTGATCGGCCTGACCGCAGAAGGCGCCGGCGCCATCGTGCTGCCGCTGTTGGCAACGCAAATTCTGTGGATCAATCTCGTGACCGACGGCGCGCCCGCGCTCGCGCTCGGCGTTGATCCGGCGGACGCCGGGCTGATGAACGTACCGCCGCGCTCGCGGGATGAAGGCGTGATCACGGCTCGGATATGGTTCGGCATTTTCTTTGTCGGCGTAATCATGGCGGCAGGCACACTGCTCGTCCTTGACGCTTCACTTCCCGGTGGCCTGATCGCCGGCGATGGCAATATGCGTTACGGCCAGACGATGGCTTTCACCACATTGATGCTCTTTCAAATCTTCAACGTCTTCAACGCGCGTTCGGATGAGCGCAGCGCGTTCGCCGGGTTGTTTTCGAACAAGCTGCTGTGGGTCGCGGTGCTGTTGTCGCTGGCATTGCAGGTGGCGGTGATTTACACGCCGTTTTTGCAGCAAACGTTCTCGACCGTGAGCCTGAGCCGCAATGATTGGCTGCGCTGCGCCGCCGTGGCCAGCTCGGTGCTGTGGTTGCGCGAATTGGGCAAACTCGTCACGCGGGCGCTTCGGCGGCGTCACATTTGACTTGAGCTTGTTGTGAGCCTTCGGTACCGACACAATCAAATCAGTGTAGCGGCCGCGTGCCTCTGCAGGCAAATCGGCCCGTGAGGCGACAGTACGTCTGCGCTGGTGGCGGAAAAACGCAACCGAAGAATGGTTGGGTGAGAACTGATGTTCTTTTTCAATCACGAAGAGCCGGCGCCGCAAAGTCGCGCCATGAGCGCGCTTGTTGCATCTTTCTTCTGTCGCGTTCGCCGGTTTGGCACGTTCAACGGAGGCCACCGCCTCGTCACCCCTCCCTGCCCGTCATATTCCCAAAGATCGCGTGATTCCCAACGCCAAGCCGCGCAGTTCCGCCAGCCCCCGCATTCTGCAGAGTAGCGAATAACCGGGATAGAAATCTCTCCGCGGTTGATCGAGCAGCATGAGATGGCCATGATCCGGCCGCATCGGCATGCGGTGGTCTTTTCTTCCCACCACAACGCGGCGTTTTTGCTCGAGCACGTGCGCCCGCATCACGCCGAACATATCCACGTCGCCTTCCAGATGATTGTCCTCGATAAAGTCGCCTGCTGGATTGCAGGTAACGTTGCGGAGATGAATGAAATTGATCTTCTCTGCAAGATTCTCGGCCATCTCAACAAGACTATTGTTGCGGCCGGCACCCAGCGAACCGGTGCAAAACGTCAATCCATTCGCGTGTGAATCACAGGCCTGCAATACCTGTTCAATATCTGCGTTGTCGCGCACGACGCACGGCAGGCCCAACAGCGGCCAGGGCGGGTCATCGGGATGGATGGCCAAGCGCACGCCCGCCTCTTCAGCAACCGGCGCCATCTCTTTGACGAACGCGATCAAGTTTGCACGCAACTCGGTTTCGCCAAGGCCATCATACTCACGCAGAGCCGTGCGCAGCTCTTTCAAACTGTATGCTTGCAACGAACCGGGAAGGCCCAGCAGCACGGTTTGTTTGAGTTTCTCTTTTTGACTCTCGCTCAAACCCGTGAACAATTGCCGGGCTTGCTCAATTTGACCGGTGTTGTAACTGTGCTCGGCCTGCGGCCGCTGCAGGATAAAGAGATCAAACGCGGCAAGCGCTTTGGTTTCAAATCTCGTGGTAAGCGAGCCGTCCTTGAATTCCACCTGAAGGTCGGTACGCGACCAGTCGAGAATCGGCATGAAGTTGTAGCACACCGTGTCAATGCCGCATTGTCCCAGGTTACGCAGCGAAGCGGCATGATTCCCCAGAAAACGCCGATAGTTGCCCTTTCGCTTTTTGATGTCTTCATGCACCGTCAGACTCTCAGCCACTGACCAAGTCAAACCTTCAGCGGCAATGATCGCTTTTCGCTTCAGGATTTCCTCGACCGGCCAGATCTCGCCGACGGGAATCTGATGCAGCGCCGTCACGATGCCGGTGGCGCCGGTTTGTTTGATCTCTTTGAGAGCAATGGGATCTGACGGGCCGAACCACCGCCAGGTTTGCTCGAGCGCCATGAGTCACAACCCCGCAGTGTCGCAGTTCAGGGTGGAATCGTAGACCGCGCCATCGAACACAACAAATCTGTGCTTGCTCAAATTCGAAATGTCGTGCAAAGGCGAATGCTTGGTGAGAATGAAGCGGCTGCGATACCCCGGTTTGATTTGTCCGAACGATTCTTTGAAACCCAAGCGCTGCGCGCTGGTTCCGGTTGCGGCATTGATCACCGCCAGTGCGGGGAGTCCGGCGCGCTCGAGCAATTCCAGTTCCTCCAAAAGGCCAATGCCATGCGCCACGCCCACGGAGCCGGCATCGCTGCCGGCAACGATCGGCACGCCCATTTCATGAGCATTCCGCAAGCTTGCCGCATGTTGCTCGAGAATCTTGTGCAGGTTGGAAATGACCCTTTCATCCCAACCCAGACAGGCGGCATGTTCGATTTGCTGTTGCACCGGCGCGATAGTCGGCACCCAGGCGATTTGCCGATCGCGCATTCTGGCCAGTTGATCAGCGCGAATAAAGAAGCCGTGCTCAACCGAATCCACTCCGCCCTCAATCACGCACGCGATGCCGTCCTCGCCGGAGGCATGTGCCAAAGTTTGTTTGCCGAATTCCTGTGCCGCGCGCACCAGCTCGGTTACTTCCTCTGCAGTCAGTTGCGGTGCTTTGGTCACCCGGCCTTCTCTAAAATCGATGATGTCCGTGGCAATCAATTTGATGCGATCGGCGCCAGCAAGAATTCTTGCTTGCACACAAGCTGGGAGAGAGGAGTGATTCTCAACGGGTTCCGCCAGAAAAGCGCCGTAGCGGCCCTGGCGGTGTATCGCCGCGCCCGGGCTATCGACATAAGGCATGATCGGTTTGTCTTCGCTCTCATGAAGTTTGCTGAGCGCCAACCCAACGCCGTGCCGGTCACCGGCATCGCGCACCCCGATGATGCCGAAGTGAACGAGCCTTTCCAAGCGCGCGCGGGCGGCATCCAACAATTCTTGTGGCGTCTGTTTGAGGTGGGCATTGCGTTTTGCCAGATCCAACTCCGCGCCTGCCAGAAACAAATGCGCATGCGCTTCGATCAAGCCGGGGAGCAGAGTATAATCGTGCAACTCCACATCAGGTTGCGTCTGGCCGGATTGCAGCAAGGCAGCAGGCGGTGAAACACCGACGAACCGGATTGACTGGGCATCATAAACAACATGAACATCTTTGCGGGGCCCCGCGCTGAACCCATCGATCAGCGTCCCGACACGCAGCCAGACACTCCGTTTGTTGGAGGCTTCTGGAATGATCATTTTCTTGTGGCAGAAGAAGCTTTCGGCAGGATGATTATCTCTTTGCATTTGGCGCTAACCGCGCTGCAGCCATGAGAAGCCATTTTCAAATATTGTCATTCTGCCGCTCAATTGTTCTGTCAACCAAGATTCTCCGGGTCAATCATCGGCGGGCGCGGCGCTGTTGCAGATTTCCATCACTGCCTCAGCCTGGCGAAATCCCGCGGTTTCCTGGCTCTCGCCTTCACCGGCGCGGCCCAGTTGCAGGGCATGACGAAGCTGCTGCACGATCGCGTGATCAGCGGGCAAAGGCTCGGGCGATTTTTCCGGATTGGCAATGACAAAATCCAATCCCGCCTCCACCGCCAAAGCCAGATAGGCGCGTTCCAGATTCTCCCGAATGTACTTGGGCGTGCCCCAGGCAAAATTCGACAGCCCCACCGTAAGATGAACTCCGCGCAAATCAGAGTCCTGCCGAATGAGCCGCATGGCATCCAACCCGATATTCACCAGGCCATAAGTATCGGCACCAACCGGTGCGAGCCCCGGATCAATGATGATCTGGTCGTTGCTGCGGTTCGCTTTGGTCGCCAAAAGCTCGACGAAATGTTTGGCAGCAGAATGGACATCGCCAGGATACAGGCATTGCTCCGTGCCGCCGTCACCAAATTTCTCCGAAGCCATGACGATGACGAGCGTGTTGTATTCCGCGATCAGTTCGATCATCTCTTCCAAACGTTCACGCGAGGCCGCGATTGAGTTCAGAATGGGTGCGCCTTTGCCGCGATCATAGTGCCGCAGCGCGACTTTGTGATACGCCACCGAGGGATTGTCGATGCAAAGCGGCAGAGCAGTCACCTCTTGAATCGCAGGAATGACTTCCGGCAGAAAACTCAACATGTCGGCCAGCTTCACCTGCACCTGGCGCGTGGCATCGATGTTCAAATCCAAATAATCCGCGCCCCGGCTTGCCTGCAATTGCGCGAGCTGTTGATAGCCCGCCACGTTTCGTTCCGCGAACGCATGGCGCGCCCGGGCATAAGCGTTGTTGATCAAATCGCCGATAAGGCGCAGCTTCATTTCAGCCATTTTTCATCCTTTTCAAATGTTGCATTTTGTACCGGCCAGCGGTGGCTTGCGTGTTGCCAATCGGCGTCATGACGGCAATTGCAATTCGCGCGCCTCCACGTTGCCGGCCTTCACGGCAGCGGTGCCGGCCTGGTCGCTCGCCGTGGCAGCGTGATCGCGCCCTCGCCAGTGGTTCGCCCAGGAAGAAGTTCCGCGGAGCGCTTGATTTTGCAGCACGGGAACATGCCGCAATAACTCGCGCTCGTTGCCATCGTACTTGCGCCGTTCATAAGCACGCAGCCAAATGCAATCGCCAAAGCCCTCCACTTCACAAAGTCCGTCCTTCGTGCCGCCGCACGGGCCGTTGCGTTGATTCTTGGCACATTGCGACTCGGGGCACAAGTACGCGATCTCCGGCAACGAACAATCGCCGCAATCCCGGCAATCATACAGGACCAGCTTGCTCACCCACTCAACCGCGCGCAGCAGTTTGGGTCCCTGGCTGGAGTCGGCGGAGTTTTGACAAACGCTTTTTCCCCACCTTGCCAAGACACGATCTCGGTTGAACATGACGCCGTGTACTGCTTTGGAGATTCGATAGACGGGACCAATGCGTTTTGATCTCCGCGGTTGCGCGACCGGACTGCGTGCGGCAGGATCTGCCAATCCTGTGGCCGGATTTTCGGCGTAGTAAAAAAACTCGCCCGGCCGCGAGAATCTGATTTCCCGGGCAAACTGTTTCCAATCATCAGGAGAAAACGCGCGTTCAATTTCCAAGATTCTTGCGACGGCGGCAAAATCAAAAACGCCGCCCAAATAGGCGCCACGATATCCCAAGCCGCGATAGATCGCCATCTGCTTGGCCGCGAATTCATAGAAGAATGCCCTGCCGTGATCCGCGGATTTTCCCTGCTCCAAACAAATCTCCAAAAGCGGTGGCGTCAACACAATTCCCGGGATTTTTCTGTCGTGAAAGATTTGGGCGACACGGGGATTCAACACGTAGACATTCCCGATCAAGGGAACATACTGCATCGCGTGCTGGTCCATGTAAACCCGCAATTCATGCATCTTGCGGGAATCATAGCCGACTTGATTGATGATGAATTGCGCGCCGCATTCGATCTTTTTTTGCAGCTTGAGATATTGCGGCGCCACCTCCCCCTCCCGCAGCTTGAAATTGCTGGTCACTGCGCCAATCAGGAAATGGGTCTTGCCCAGACGCTCGGCTGCGTGCGGCACGCCGTTTTTGCGGAGTTCGAAGCCGCGATTCATCTTGCTCAACAGCGAAATCAGGCCGATGGAATCGAGATCGAAGACCGGTTTGGCCATTCCCCCAAGGCCGCTAACCGGATAGTCGCCGGTCATGGCCAGAATATTGTGAAATCCCTCGCTGCTCAAAACCCAGGCTTGACTTTCGAGTCCGTTGCGGTTGAGATCCTTGCAGGTCATGTGAATGACCACTTCTTTTCCCGCATACAAAATCGGCTTGCCCAGCGCATGCGGCGCCAGCTTGGGATTGCCGCCGGCATTGTCGGTAATCGAAATCCAATCGACTGCCGGGCACGCCACCAAATCATTGGCAAAATCACGCGCTTTCACCGCACTTTTCTCCGTCATCGAGCCGCGAATGGACAGCAGTTCCACGCCGAGGAGAAAATCTCTGGTTTGAAAGAGTTTTTCGCGCAGAGTCTTTTGCATGTGAACGCCCAAGCATTGCTTCCTGATGCTGAAACCGATCAAACGATCGCCGCCAGTCACCTCAATCCGGCAGGCGTAAAACGGCAAAATCGCGCTGCGCCGCGCGAATACAGAGCATGATCGGAGTTGCGCTACCCCTTACCGACCAAACGCAAGAACAGATCGACCGCGCTGGAGGCATCGGCGCCGTAGCCGTCCGCGCCGATTTCATCGGCAAACATCTGACTGATCGGCGCGCCGCCGACCGCCATCTTGATGTGGCCCAGGCCCTTTTCTTTGAAGCCGTCGATGACGGTTTTCATGTACGTCATGGTCGTGGTCAACAGCGCGCTCATGCCGACGATGTCCGGTTGGTATTGCTCGGCCGCTGCGAGAAACTTTTCGACGCTTTGATCGACGCCAATGTCATGAACTTTGAATCCGGCGCCCTCCGCCATCATGCAAACCAAATTCTTTCCGATGTCGTGCAGGTCGCCGCGCACGGTTCCCATGACGAGCACACCGGCCGGCTGAACTTTCGAATCATGCGCCGCCAGCAGCGGTTTGAGCACTGTCATGCCGGCTTTCATGGCGCGGGCGGCAATCAGCACTTCAGGAACGTAAAGGATGTTGTGTTTGAAATCTTCTCCCACCACGCTCATGCCCGCAATCAATCCTTCGTTCAGAATCTCCTGAACGCTGCGTCCTTCGGCGAGCGCGTCTTTGGTCATTTGCTCGACTTCTTTGGCTTTGCCCTCATACAGGCATTGGTTCATCAAGGCATAATCAGGCATGTGTCACGTTCTCCACAAGATGAATGTGTCAAACCCCGCGGGAATTTCTTTGCGTTTTCCCTGCTTTTTCTTTGCGTTTCCCGCCTGCTCGGCGGTGGGCCAATTTCTCTTCTGATTTCATCACTTCACCTTACCGCCCTTGCACAGCAAATCAGGCTGTACCTAGCGGCTGGCATTGAACTCCGCCAATGCCTCCTGCATGGCCAAAACGTTGGCGCGCGGCATACCCGGGCTGACGCCACCGCCGACGGAGAGAATGATGCCCTCGCCGCCGCTCTTCTCCAGAACCTCCAAGGTGGCCTTGCGCACCTCCGCCGGTGTGCCACGCACGCCGATCTCCAAAGGATTGACATTGCCCATGAGGCACATGCGGTCGCCGACGCGCGCTTTCACTTCAGCGAGGTCGGTTTGCTTGCCCCAATTCAGGACATTGAAGCCGCAATCCGGCAGATGATCCAAACACGCAGCGATATCAGCGTCGTTGTGATAGAGCTTGACCCACTCTCGGGGAAAAGCCTCGCAGATGCGCTTCAAGTAGGGATGCGCGAATTCCAGGTAATGCTCTTCATTGACGAAACCCCCAATGTCGTCCAAAATGAATATGGCTTCCACCGCATCGCCCATGATTTTCGCCTGCGCTTTCAGCCAGTCGATGATGAGATTGGTGCTGCGATCGATCAGTTTGTGCGCCCATTCGGGCTTTTCCACAATGTCAATCATGAACTCCGTGGTACTGCGCACAAATCCGGCGGTGCACAGCGGGCCACGCGCAGTGACCATCGGCAGGATCTCGCCTTGTTCCAGAATGCGCTGTCTCTGCATTCTAATGCGGTGCAGCGTCATTGCCATGAAAGCGTCGCACTCCACTTCATATTCCGGAAAGTTGTCGATATCCTCGAGGTGATAAAGCGCGTGATATTCGCTGGGTGTGTTGTTCCGCCAGAATTTGATCTTCGCGCCCAGGGCCGAGGGCTCCGCCGCCATGCCGTATTCCATCCACCAGGAAGGAACAAAGATGATCTCCGGGTATTCCTGATGGATTTTCAAGTTGGATTGAAACCACAGCTCTGGATCGAGATAATAGTCCATGTGATTCAGGCCCAGATAACCGGGTATCCACGGACTATCGATGATCAAGGCCATGGGCACCTGGTCCAGTCTTTCCAGACGGGCTGCCCTTTTGAAGATTTCCTAATGCGCAGGTTTCATACGTTGCATCCTCCAAGAAATGCGTTTTGGATCATAGCAATTGCCTTGGTAATCCTGAAGAATAATCCCGGCGCTTCTCATCCAGAATTGGTGGCGGAAATGCCTTTCAACAGAATGAGGCACAAGCTTCTAACCAAGCCGAGACTTCATCCCAGCGCTTTCAATCGCTTTGTCCCAAACCGACTTGCTGGCTGGCAGTATGAGACGACCGCAATGTGCCAACCTGTGCCTTCATCCGGCGATGAATATTTCCGCGTCCGTGATTTTTAGCTCAACTCCCGCCGCGTGCGCCGCCTCTTGCAGCGCGGCTTGCAACATGACAACAGGGTCTTTGCTGACCTCCAGCCTTCGCATCAGACCTTCGCCCTTCTTCGTGCCGGCAGTCAGGGTGATTTTCAAGCCTTTGCGCTTGCAGGACACGCGGGTGCCGTCCGCGAGCGTCGTGTTCATCGGTTTGAGGAAGGCATCGAGGTAATGCACGCCAATGCCGGACTTGTCGTTGACTTGCGGCAACAATTTCTCTTTTGCCGCCTGATTGACATCGCAAAGCTTCGTCATGACTGAGGCTCCAGGATTTGTATGATTCCCTTTGTCGAATTGTCGAGAAAAAAAGAATGCAACGCCCTCAACCTTTTGCACCACCGATAAGAGCGGGTTGGTTGCGCTCCATGAGCGCTCACTCGTGGTTTAGAAATGGAATAATGCGAATGACCAGTCGAACTGGGCGAGAGCCGAATGCCATTCGTCTAAATGATCTGGGTCAAAATCACTCGAAAGCTTTTAATCATTTTGACCACAATGATTTTGACTCTATCCCTTCTGCTGGTCATGCACATTAATCATCTAATCGGTCGCGCAAAAACAAATTCCCATTTCAGGTAGCCTCGGCGCCTTGAGGGTCGCTGTTTTAACCAGCAAATCCGGCATCACGACAGTGCCCCGCCAGGGGGCAGGGCTACAACAAAATTCCAAGTTGATTTTGCGCACTCCCTAAACAGCATTCCTTCTCTTTTCATCCTGCGCCAGGGCGTAGTGAATCACTTCCAGCACCAGTCCCCACTTGTGTTTACGGCTTACTGCGACGCAAAAGCATCCCGAAGGACTGAACTCGCGATTCCAATTCAACACTTCATTGAGAGAGCAGCCCAGCAGCGGCTTTTCGTTGGCAATGACCTGTTCGAGCGCGGCGGCGCTGCGAATATATTCGCACATGAAAGCATGGCCGGTATCGCCCGGCGCCGGGGCACAGCTCATCGCGATGATTCGGTGACCTTCTGCTGCCGAGGCCAGCGTGACATGATAATCATACTCAAATGGTCGCCCTAAATTCGAGCAGGTCGTGCCCGCATAACGGAATCGTGCCTGCACCGAACGGTCAGCCAGAACGTTGAGCTGCAGTCGCTCTCGTGACCACTTTTGCAGCGCGCGAACATTGATCGAGTACTTTTCATTGCGGTCGAGATTTGATTCGTCTCGGGCCGTGCTGCCGGAAATTCGATCACCGTGCGGCTGCAAACGGATCACCGCCTCCGTCTGATTACGCGACCGGGCATAAGGCACGCGGCGGTATTGGCACGCGCGCATGGAACAACTTTCGCACGGCAACAAATCTCTGGGGCTTCGCCCCTGATCAATATGCTGTGTGACGCCAAAGACCGCGAGCAGGGATTTCTTGGGCTGCAGCATGCCGGTTTCCAATACACGAATTTCATTCCGGATTCTTTCCGGGCGAATCAGGTGCAGCAGTTTGTGCTGATCGGCAATCTCCCACTCCGGATAGCCCGGACTGTAATGAGGCAGAATCGCCATGCCATTTTGCTCAGCCCAAGCGCAGCCGCGCGCGCCGGCGGCGGTGATCAAATGCTCGACCACCGCCGAGCCGTAGATTTCCAAAAAGAAGTACTCATCCGGTTTTTCTTCCAGCCAAAGCTGGCGCGCCTTTTCTTCGCATTCCCTGCCGGCACTCACTGCCACCATGATCACCGCATGCGCTTGCGCTTTGCGCAATAACGCAAGCACCTTCTGCGATGAAAATTCCACGCCCTCGAGGCTGAACCGTCCATTGCGAACAGCAAGCCGATCCGTTTGCCGGGCATAAATCCACGGCCGACCGTTTTCCGCGTACCATTGTCTTGCCCAATCAGCCAGTTCTCGTGAGCGCTCGGGGAATTCATAATCGCGGGGATAACCCAGCAGACGCTTGTATTCGTCTTCCTGAATATTCGTATCAGGCTGTGTGTCCAGCAACTCAATCATGTTTGCAGTGACATTGCAATGGGATTGAACTGGCATCCTTCAACAAAATAGTCAAAAAACCTGGGATGCGTTTCCAGGCGGCAATGCTCCACTTTCCTCACCAGGCCTTCCAATTCCTCGCGTTTTGAGCGCGAGAGCAACGCCATGCCAGCACCCTCAATGGCGGCATTGCCGACCTGCAGAATCTTCGCGGTGTCGATATTGGGAAGCAGGCCAATTCGTCGCGCCGCATCGATGTTCAAATGCCGGCCAAATCCGCCCGCCAAATAAAAGACCTTCAGGTCTTGAAATCCGATGCCATACTGGTCGCATGCAATCTGCAGGCCCGCAACATTGGCGCCCTTGGCCTGGGCCAGTTCGTTGATGTCGCCTTCATTCAAATAAATCTGGTGAGCGCTGTTCTCATGCAGTACGAAGCACTTGTCGCCATGCTCAAACCGCCCGAGCGGGTTGATCTGGCCGGTGCGCAGCAGCTCACTCAATAAATCGATCAGCCCGGAACCGCAGATGCCCTCCGGCTCACTGCCCTCGATGACGCTGTAATCGACTTTCCCCTCGTCGTTGATTCTCACTCTTTCAATGGCGCCCGGCAATCCCGGCATGCCGCAAGAAAGATTGCCGCCTTCGAATGCCGGTCCAGCGGGACAGGAGGCCGCGAGAATCCTGTGTTTGTTGCCGACAATCAACTCGGTGTTGGTACCGATATCCATGATCGCAACCAAACGCTCTTCGTTGGCCAGATTCACGGCCAACATGCAGGCAGCAGCGTCCGCGCCGACGTGGCCGCTGATGATGGGTAAACCGTAAACTCGCGCTTTGGGATTCAGCCGCAGCAACAGACGCCTTGCGGTGGCAGTCAAGCTGGTCGTAGTCCGCAAGGCGCCCGCCATTTCCTGTTCGGTGAGGGATTGATAAGGGCTTTGTCCAATGGAATGCACATTGAGCCGGAAGAACAGATCGCGCATGGTGGAATTTCCCGCAACCACAACTTCATAGATCGAAGCGGGGTCCACCGGAAACTCTGCGAGAGCATGGTTCACATAGCGCGCGAGTGTGCGCTGCAGCAACTTGCCGGGATGGGTGGAGTCATAATGTATGCGCGACATGACTTCCGATCCGCCAAATCGCTGTGGATTTTCAAAAGCTGTATCGGCAATGATTTCGCCGGTCTCCAGATTCAAAAGCCGAAGGACGACAGTTGTCGTTCCCAAATCCACCGCCAGCCCGTAAAGGGGACCCGATCTGTGATCAATTTCTTCGCCCTTCAGCAGAATCCGCTCACCATCGCGCGTCACTGCCGGATCGAGCCGCAGGTTTTGATGCTCCACCGGAAGTTGCAACGCACGCGTTTCAATGCGCATATTGCCGCGCCGCAACGTGTGGCATCGCACGACGCCGGAGTCCGTGACAATGCGCGTGCGGCAGGAAAGCCGGAAATTGCCGCGCAGGTGTTTTTCCTGCGCCACCGGTGCGGAAAGGCATTCCATACCGGCAAGGATTTCCACCAGGCATTCCTTGCACTTCCCCTGCTGCAAGCACGAGGTCGGCACACGAATGCCCATCGACTCGGCATATTCGAAAAGCGAGGAGCCGGGCGCGACGCGGGCATGCTGATCATTGCAGTGCAGATCAATGCTCATGTGTTTCAGAATCCAATGGAATTGCCGCCGTCAACCGCGAGCACGACACCGGTGATATATTTCGCCTGTGCTGATGCCAGAAACAGCGCCGCACTGGCCACCTCCGAGGGTTCGCCGAATTTTCCCATGGGCGTGCGCGCCAGTGCTCTTGCTTTTCTCTCCGGATCGTCTGCAAAAGCTTTTGCAGACATCACCGTGGCGATGAAGCCGGGCGCGATGCAGTTGACGCGGATGCCATGCGACGCCCATTCCACCGCCAGCACGCGCGTCATGCCTTCCACCGCGGATTTCGCGGCCGCATAACCGACAACTTGGGGAACGCCATAGTGGGTGGCCATCGAGCCGATCATGATAACGCTGCCGCTGCCACGGGCCACCATGATCCGCGCGATTTCTCTGGTCAGCGCGAACACCGCGGTCTGATTGGTGTGCACGATGGCCTGATACTCTTGATTGGAAACCGCCAGCGCCTCTTTCTTCAAATTGATGCCCGCGTTGTTGACCAGCACCTCGATCGCCTCAACGGCATTGCTGATCTGCGACAGCAATTCCGGCAAGCGGTCGATTTCGTTCAAATCAAACACGAGGGAAACCGCCTGCTCGCCCAATTCCCTTTGGGCGCGCGTGAGCTTTTCCGCATCCCTGCCAACGATGACAACCTTCGACCGGTTCTCGACAAATGCCTGCGCAATGGCAAAACCAAGCCCACTGGCACCGCCGGTAACCAAAACATTCTTGTCAATGAGATCTTCATACATGACTGCCATGAGTTCATCAGCTCCAAGGCTCGACTCTTCCGTTCACGGGAGGCAACCAATCTTGCCGGTGCACAGTTGCTTTGAAAAGTCCATCCACCACAGCAGTCATCCAGTAGGAATTCTGTGAAGATTTGGGTACCGTGCGCGATGAGATACATTTAGAGGTCGAAAGGCTGAAAGACAATCGCCAGCGCCGCGACCTTCTCCAAATAAGCCGGCGTGAGCACCCAGGCATTGGCATTCACATTGGTGAGCACCGTACCATTTATTCCGATTGATGCGTTTGCACGTGCGTAGTCTTTATAGCGAGGGTCAAGGTAATTCGGCAGTTTGTGCCAGTCCCCCAATGAGAATCCCGCATAACCTCGTTCCACCGTCCGGTCGAGGTTATCCCAATGATTCAGCAAACGCAATTTGATTCTGGGCGCACTGACGAATGACAGCTCGTCAAGACTCTGATGCGTTTGCAGCAAGCGCAGCAAGTGGAAAACGCCGTACAAAACTCCAATATCGCTGTTCGCGGCTACAACGGTGCAGCTCTTCCCCTCGGCTGTGGTGGCGAGAATGACAAAACCCTCTGCACCTGCTGCTTGCAGCCGGTTTTGAAGATCGAGCCTGGCAATGGTCTTCGAGCTTTGCGGCGTGCCAACAATCAAAGCGCCGTTGTGGGTGATTGCCGGCACAAAGGGAGGGCACTTCCCCAGCAGCCCAAGGAGTCCAATGCGCAATTCCTCTTTGGCAATTGCAAGCGTTGGCGAAAGAGTGGTGATCTCCAGCTCGGTAAGCGCAGCCCGATATGCCGTCCGCACCTCGGGCTTGTCGATGAGATCATACCTGAGCCAAAGCCGATAACCGTCTTCCGCCAGCGAGGAACCGGGTCGCGCCAGATGTGCCAGCAGCACCACGGCGAAACAGATGCCGGACTGCCCAGCAAAGATCGACAATCTCATGCGCATTCTCGGTGAAGGGTTGCAAAAGCGCTTGTGCCACGGTTCGCATTCATCGCGGCGAAAGCAGGAATGAGACAAAAACTCAGGGATGATCGTTCTTCGTCACTGCGATCGTCATGGTACACTCGCCGCAGGAATGCGCTGCAGCAGATCCCACATTTCGTCCTGGCTCTCCAGGCCGATGGTAAAAGCATCAACGCAATCAAGATCGAGAATGAATTTCAAATTCTCATCAGGCCGGTCGCGCAGCCAGCCGCCGCCAAAGACTTTCATGCCAACAATGGCTTTGCCGTCCTGGTGCATCTTCTGCAAAACTTTTACGACGGTCGCAACGTCCGCGTCCATTTGGGTACCAGCGGAGTTGATGCGGGCCAAATCAACTTGCACCCAATCCGACTGCGCCGCGGTTTGCAATGCTGCGAGTGTGTGACAGGAGACGCCATGCGCGCGAATGACGCCATCCGCGCGCGCTTTTGCCAGGACTTCCATGGACCCGCGCCTTCGCATCGGCCAATCGCCACTCGTCATCATGTGCAACAGAACGATGTCCAGATAGTCCGTGCCGATTTCCTTGCGGAAACGCTGCAGGTCGGCTTTCATTTCATCGGCCGTCGTGGCGTGCGTCTTGGTGAGGATGACGACTTTTTCCCGCGGGATGCCTTTCAGTCCTTCTTTCAGATGTGGATGCGTGCCGTATTGATCCGCGGAATCCCAGAAGTTGATGCCCTGTTCATAGGCCGCGCGCAGCAAATCAGCGAGTCCTGGCACGCCCAGTTTGCGCGTTTGATTCGATTGCCGATTGAACCCGCCGGTGCCGGTGCCGATCGCCAGCCGCGAGGCTTTGATGCCGGTGTTGCCGAGCCTCACGATATCATGCGCGTTTTTCTTAATCTTCTCGCCGGCAAGAACCTGCATCACCGGAGAAAGGGTCGCGGCGGCCGCAGTGGCAGTTGTGTACTTGATGAACTCACGTCTTTTCATGATGACACCTATCTTGACAATGTTAAGTTGAATTCCCGCGACTTCTTTTTCATTCTTTGGCACATTTTTTCTTGCGGCTGCGTGTAGAAACGGAGCGATTCACCAGGTGCTTGACCACCAAGTTGATCGCTTGTTCCTCGCTCAATTTTGGCAAAGCATAACGGCCTCAAGTAAGAGACGGACATTGGCCATTTGACAAAATGGGCAGTTTCTCGATTTGCAGTTGCTCCACCCAGTGCGGATCCGGCGGATACTTTTCTGCCCAATTGCGTTTGGTCCGCGCCACGAACCACAAGGCCAGCGCGTCCAAAGCTGTGTGATGCGTCCATGCGCGGTATTTGCGTGCGGCGAGTTCATCCCAGCCGTCTTCGCTCTTGAGATCTTGCAAGGTGTGTTCCACAAAATAGCGTTCGCAGGGCCATGGCGCCAGAGTGCGGAACGGTGTGGTCTGGGGTTCAGTGCTGAGTGAATAGGTCGTCGCACCGTCGCGTTCACGCCGCATCAATAAGCGCTCACAGCGCACTTGGCCTTTCCAAGCAATCGCCCAGACGGTTCTGGCGGCACACTCGTAACGCAATGGTCCACGCTCACAGAAACGTAGCACGCTGGTTTCAAACTTGGTTTCTGGCATATGGACAATCTCACGCACGGCCACCGGTTTGGCGTCATTCAAAACCTGCCAACGTGAATGCGACCGTCCATCGCCCCGTCGGGCTAGGACGTAATACCCACGATCGGCGCTTCCAGATGGACGGCCACCTCGCTGGGGATATCCGCCAAATAAGGAATCCCCACATTGTCAAGTTTGCGAGGCTTCATTTGAACTTTCATATTGATTGTCACGCGACCGCTAAACGCCGTTGGCGGAATCGGGTTTGGGACCCTGCCTGGCGGAGCACGCTTCTGCCAAGCTTGATCACGAACTCGCCATCTCTGCCAGCGCGGCGAACGCGGTTTTGAGCGCCGGATAGAGGGCTTGATAGCGCGCATAGTATTTGGCGTACACGTTCACCTCCGGCGTTGGTTGGTGTGTGCCGGTGATTCGAATCGCATGATCGGCGGCAGCCTCGACGCTGGGATAAATGCCGGCGCCGACACCGGCCAGCAATGCCGCGCCGTAAGCCGCACCTTCGGTGGAATTAACGGTGACAATCTCCGCATTGAAAACATCGGCAAGGATTTGCCGCCAGATTGCACTCTTGGCGCCGCCACCCGAAGCGCGCACCTGCTGGGTGGGCACGCCCAAGCCGCGCATCAGTTCCAATGAATCACGCAATCCAAAGGTCACGCCTTCAATGACTGCGCGCGCCAGATGCGGCTGTGCGTGACGAATGTTCAGACCTATGAAAGCGCCGCGCGCATGCGGATCGGGATGCGGCGTACGCTCGCCGGTGAGATATGGCAGAAACAACAGGCCTTCGCTTCCTGCAGCAACGGTAGCCACGCCTTGCATCAAAGCATCATAAGACTCCTTCGCCGCGAGCGCATCACGATACCAGCGAAAGCTGCCGCCGGCGGACAGCATGACGCCCATGAGATGCCATTTGCCGGGCACGGCATGGCAGAACGCGTGCAGCCGTCCCTGCGGTTCGACACGATACGAATCCGATTGCGCGAACACGACGCCCGAAGTCCCGATGGTCACGGCAACCGTTCCTTCGCGCACGATGCCGGTGCCGACCGCTTGCGCGGCTTGATCGCCGCCGCCGGCAACCACCGGCGTGCCGGCGAGCAGTCCAGTTGCTTGCGCCGCGACCGCGTTGATCTTTGTGCTGGCCACCGGCGACTCGGTGACTTCCGGCAACCACGCCCGGGGAATTTGCAGCGCGTGCAACATCGCCTCCGACCATCGCCGCTTGCCGACATCGAACAGCGAGGTGCCGGAAGAATCCGCCACATCGCTGAAGAATTCTCCGGTGAGCTGGTAGCGCACATAATCTTTGGGCAGCAGAATGTGCGCGATGCGGCGGTAATTCTCCGGCTCGTGCTCGCGCGTCCAGACGACTTTCGGCGCGGTGAACCCGGTGAGAATCGGATTGCCGGTGAGCTGCAAGACCCGCTCGGCCCCGACCAATTTGGTGATGAATTCGCATTGCGCCGCGGTGCGTTGGTCGTTCCACAGGATGCACGGGCGAATGACTTCGCCGCGCGCATCAAGCAGGGTCATCCCGTGCATCTGGCCGGTCAGGCCGATGGCGGCAACGTCTTTGCCGGAAATGCCTGCTTGGGCTAGAACGACGCGAATGCTTTGCACCGTTCCATTCCAAAACAGCGCTGGGTCTTGCTCCGTCCATCCCGGCTTGGGAGAGCCAAAAGGATATTCTGTGGCCGCCACGGCGACGACGCTGCCCTCCTCATTGATAAGCAGCGCCTTGGTCGCCGTGGTCGAAGTGTCGATACCGAGTAGGTAAGTCATGTTGGTTGCCAGTGTTCAGTTATCAGTTGTCAGTGGCCAGTATTCAGTCATCAGTAAACAATGGTCAGTGATCAGCATTATGCAGTGTCCGTAAACTGAACACTGATGACTGATCACTAATAACTGATAACTGGTTATCGAACTCCCATCAACAGTTCAAACACGAATTGATCGAGTCGTTCATATTTCAGGCCGCGTTTGGCAATGGCTTCGCGGTCGAAGGTGTGCGCCTTGAGCGCCGCGGCTTTTTGCGCGGTGTATTTGCCGAGCAATGAAGTCATTGCCGGAACTTCGGAATTGATCTCCGCGAGCAACGCTTGAATTTCTTTGTCGGTGTTGAATTGCGCGGCTTTCTCTTTCAAGATGAGATAGGTCCGCATGCAGCCGGCGGCAAAATCTTTGACGCCCGCCACGTCTTCGGTGCGATAGGCATGGGCATCGAAATGGCGCGGGCCGGCGTATCCGACGTCTTCGAGAAATTTCACCAGAAAGAACGCTTGCTTGAAATTGTGCGAACCAAAACGAAAATCCTGATCGTACCGCGCAAAGTTCTGATCGTTGAGATCAATATGAAAAAGCTTGCCGGCGTCCCACGCTTGTGCGACGTTGTGCAGAAAGTTCAGGCCCGCCATGTGCTCGTGCGCCACTTCGGGATTCACGCCCACCATCTCGGGATGATCGAGCGTGGCGATGAACGCGAGCATGTGGCCCGTGGTGGCGAGATAGATGTCGCCGCGCGGCTCGTTGGGTTTAGCCTCGAGCGCGAGTTTGAGATCATAACCCTGGGCGCGCACATAGTCGCAGATGAAGTTCATGGCCTCGCGCATGCGTTGGATCGCTGCCAGGGGATTCTTGCCGGCGTCGGTCTCAGTCCCTTCGCGACCGCCCCAAAACACGTAAGTCTTCGCGCCCAACTCGACACCGAGATCGATCGCGTGCATGGTCTTGTGCAGCGCATAAGCACGCACTTTCGGATCGTTCGCCGTGAAGGCGCCGTCTTTGAAAACCGGATCGCCGAACAAATTCGTCGTTGCCATCGGCACCACGATGCCGGTTGCGGACAGCGCTTGCTTGAAATCGCGCACGAGGCGGTCGCGCTCCGCCGGCGTGGCATCGCTTGGCACCAGATCATTGTCGTGCAGGTTGACGCCATAGGCACCGACTTCAGCAAGCAGATGAACGATTTCGACCGGCGGGAGCACCGGCCGCACGGGTTGGCCGAACGGATCACGGCCGATATTGCCGACCGTCCACAATCCGAAAGTGAATTGATGCTCGGCGCGAGGTTGGTAGTTCGACATGGTTCATCTCCTTGCGATTGAATGTTGAACAGGTGACGGCTGCGAGTCAAAGATCATCATTTTGTCTCATTCAAGCAAGCTGGAACTGCCTGGCCGAGCGGATCATGGATCCGGAAGTTGCCACTCACTTGCAGCATGGCCAGCAGGTAGAGCAAGCCATCATCATACCTGCCCCGACCGCGGGAAATGGGGTCTGCCACAATTCCGCCACAAACTCTTTGCGAATCTCATGCGTTGCCGCAAGCGCAGCGACGGCGCTCATGGCCACCAACCCGGAGCTGTGATCGTCTCCCAACTTCCTGCCCGCCAGGGTGTAGAGATTGCCATACGTACCGAGGCCCTGCGCATGAAAAAAGCTGAGCAGGCGATTGGATTGCAGAACCGCCCAATCGTCCCGGGCAAACCAGATATAATCGACCGCGACATTCATGGCAACGCGCCAGGCGTCCCGCTGAAAGGCGAAATCATTGCCAACACAAATCGCGCCTTGGGAAATTTCATATCGGCGCTTTCTTGCCTTCGCGGTTTCGCCGCCACCATTCCCCTGGTTTGGAGGGAAATCGCCGCGCCCACTTCGCCGTCACATGCCGTTGCCGAGATTTTCTCACTTGTCTGCCACATACGTTCGCTTTGGAACCGGCAGCTCTGCAGCATAGGGTCGAATCGTGCTGCCCTGATTCAGAATCAATCTGCCGGTGCGATAGCACTCACCGCGCATGATGATCGCATCGCCGGTGCGCACGCGCGCGCGTGCGGCTGCGATGGTTGTTGGCAGGTCTCACCGGATTGCCCAGCTTGTCCCTCGGGCGCGACACAATAGATCTTTACCGGCCCGGTCAACGCGCTGACGGCTGGCTCCAAAGTCATGTCGCTCTGCCCGGCCATGTTTTCTAAGCGCAGTGCTTGCAGAAAATGCCCGGCGGCAACGTTTATGCTTCTCGTTCGAAAGCCTCATAACCCGTCAACCGTGCATCGGAGTGTGCCTCGAGCGCATAGGGTATGGCCGTCACCGATGAAAAGGGGCTCAAATCGTTCTGCGCCAGTTCGAACTTCGCCGGTACGATCTCGTTCGTCTTCACGGAAGTGGCACGACACCGCCCTGGCTTTTCGCGCGCCCTCTCACTCCTTCAGCAGGAACTTGTAAAGCGTGGTGGAATTGTACTTTTCTCCCGGCCGGAGAATGCTATTGGGAAAGTTGGGATGGTTGGGCGAATCAGGAAAGTGCTGAGTTTCCAAACAGAAGCCGCCGCGAAAGGGATAAGGCGCGCCGCCTTTGCCGATATGGTGGCCGTCCAAAAAGTTACCACTATAGAATTGCATTCCGGGCTCGGTAGTCCAGACTTCCATGAAGCGGCCCGAGACCGGCTCATATGCGGTGGCGGCCAGTTCCAAAGCGCCGGCTTGCTTTCTCAAGACCCAGTTGTGATCGTAACCCAGGCCGTTGCGCAGTTGTTCATGATCCGCGGCAATGCTGGCGCCGATTGCAGTGGGCCGGCGAAAATCAAATGGCGTTCCAGCCACGGACGCAAGCTCACCGGTTGGGATCATACCCTTGTTCACAGGGGTGTATTCGTCTGCATTGATCATCAGGACATGGTCCAGAATATCGCCGCGGCCTTCGCCTTTGAGATTGAAATAGGAATGATGCGTCAAGTTCACGGGCGTGGCTTGATCAGTGGTGGCATGATACTCAATCCGCAAGACGTCGTCATTCGTCCACCAGTAGATCACCTGAACCGCCAAATTTCCCGGATAGCCTTCCTCGCCAGCGCGGCTCAGGTATGACAATTTCAGGCCGACATCGCCGTTCGCGATGAGCGGCACTGCCTCCCAAACCACCTTGTCGAACCCCACCAATCCACCGTGCAAATGGCACGGCATGCCGGCGGGATTGTTGTTCTTTGCCAAGACATGTTTCCTGCCGTCGAGCACAAACTCGCCGTTGGCGATGCGGTTGCCAACCCGGCCGACGATGCAACCGAAGTGCGGCGAATCTTTGACGTATTCTTCCAACGTGTTGAATCCCAGGACCACGTCATCGGATTTGCCCGTGCGATCGGGCAGCCTCAGCCGGGTCACGATGCCGCCGTAGTTGGTAATCTCCAACAAATTCCCCTGCGCATTGGTGAGAGCATAAAGCAGCACTTCCTGCCCGCGGTTCGTTTTGCCAAACCAGCGCACCGTGAGGTGCGGCAGTTTTCCATCGTTCATGAGAGAGGTTGACATAGTGCCATGCCTGCAGTTGAAGTTCATAGCCTGAGAATTTCATTGCCGCAAGATAGTGCAAAACCGGTGTGAAACAATCAAGCTGGAATCTGCGGTTATAGCAGATGGTTCACGCGGCTATCGAAGTGCGGGAAAACACAATATCGCAAAGGCCTCCGGCAGCACGAGGCCCGCGGCGGGAGGATCGGCATGAAAGCCTTGACATTTTGAGCGCCGCGATGCAAATTGTGCCGCACTCTTCACCATCCTCAATCACTGGTTGAATGCTTCCGCACAGACGGCATGACCACGAAGGAAGAGCCGAACCCAGGCAGGATGATCAAGCCCTGTGGCAGCGCATGCTCTCCGGCGATGATCAGGCGCTGGCCGCGCTCTTCCACCGCCACTATCCCCTGCTTTACGATTACGGCCTGAAGCTGACCCGGCAAGCCGAGCTGGTCAAAGACGGCGTTCAGGAAGTTTTTGCCTATCTTTGGGAAAAGCGCGCCACGCTCTCGCCGGCGGATTCGGCGCGCGCTTATTTGCTGGTCGCGCTGCGCCGCCATCTGCTCAAGGCGCTGGCCAGGCAGCAGCAGCGGCTGGAATCCGGTCAGCAACACGTGCTCGCTGAGTCGGCAGAGAGTTTTTCGCCGGAGGATTTCGTCATCATGCAGGAAAGTGACGAGTTGGAGCGGCGCGCGCTGCAACAGGCCCTGCAGGACATCCCGCCGCGGCTGCGCGAGGCGCTTTACCTCAAAACCTACGATGGCCTGCCCTATCGCGAAATTGCGGCGATCATGAATGTCACGCCGCAGGTGGCGCGCAACTACGTGTCCGAGGCCTTCCATCGATTGCGCGCCCTCCTGTTCCCCCGCCGGTGATTCCCCGCCTGAAAAAATTTCAAAAAGCGACCGTTACATTTCGCCAATTCCCATCTCTTAGAAGGTGGATGTGGGAGGCACATGTCGAAGGTGGCTGACGAATTCATGATTTCACAGAAAGACCATGAGATGGCTGAACCAATCCCCGAGGTTGAATCTCTGTTGTCAGACGAATCCTTTCAACGCTGGCTCGCCGGCGCAGCCGGCAGCGAAGAACTGCAACAATGGCTAGCCTGGCTGAACGCCAAGCCCGAGCACCAGATTATTCATCAGCAAGCCCTGGCGTTGTGGGGCAAGGCGGCTTTTCGCCCGGCCACGCTGCCGGACGTCGAGCAGGAATGGCAAAAGCTCCGCGCGCGCCTGTCCTTGCCGGCCGCCAAAACCGCTTCCCTGCGGCCGCTCGCCAGCCGGCGCACAGCGTCCGCCAAAAAGCGCCTGATCTGGGCCCGCTTCGGCGGCTTGGCAATCGCAGCCTCGCTGCTGCTCTTTTGGCTGTGGCACAGCCTGCCCCTGTCTACAACTCACCAGGAGCCGGACCGGCAAGTCGTTGCCACTGATTTCGGCCAGCGCGCACGCATCAACCTGCCGGACAGCACCACCATCATTTTGAATGCGCATTCCAGCCTGCGCTATCCCGCAACCTGGCACGCAACGACGCCGCGGGAATTCGAGCTGCAGGGGGAGGCTTATTTTGAGGTCGCCGCTCGCCCGGCCGGGCCGCAGCATGGTTTTATCGTGCACACGGAAGACGGCGACATTCAAGTGGTGGGAACGCGCTTTGTCGTGCATGAGCGCGGCCGGGGCACGCGGGTGGTGGTGGCCGAAGGCGGGGTCAGAGTTGCAGTGGCGGAAGGCGCCACGGTTGGACAAGGACCAGCGGTCGAGACTCTGTTGCGGCCGCAGCAACTGCTCGAGTTTCAAAAGGGCGACAGTGTCTTGCGGCCGCAGGTGGTCAACCTGGGCCTTTACACGACGTGGTGGCGCGAGGAGCTGGTTTTGGAGGACACGCCGTTCGAGCACCTCGTTCGCCGATTGGAAGAAACCTACGGCGTGAAGGTGGAAGTGCGGGACCAGCGCTTGCTGCAGCGCACGCTCTCCGGTTCGCTGGAGAACCGCAATCTCGACGTCATCACCAAAGCGCTGGCCAAAGCGCTGCGCACCCGCGTCGTGCGCCAAGGGCAGGTCATCATCTTTGGCATTTGAAACAAACCGGAATATTTCAGGAGTCTTTCACCGAATCGAAGGAAAAGCGGAAACTAACCACAGTCACAAGTTCAAGGAGGGTTTCTTATGCAATGGCTAAGGCCTCTCGCTTTGGTCTGTTCGCTGTGCTTGTTTGCAGTGCCCGCCGGAAGCCAAACCCTGGCGTCACAAGCCCGCGGGTTCCAATCTCCCCCACCCGCCGCGCACAAGATGATTCCCTTGAAGGCGGCGCTCACGGCAGTAGAAAACGCCCACCACATTCACATCCTCTATGAAGATGCGGTCGTCGAAGGCCGCACGGGCTATGTGCTGGCACAGGCCTCCACCGACCTGGGCGAGGATTTGCGTTACGCCCTCGGCGACAATTCACTCACCTATTCTCAAGTCGGCGCCAGCACGTTCGTCATCACGCCGCGGGAACCGGCACCCGTGCCGGCTGCTCCTGCCGGTGGCATCATCAAAGGCCGGGTCACCGATAGCAAGGGAGAAGCACTGGCCCTCGCCAATGTCATTCTTGACGGCACTAGCATTGGGGACGCTGCGGATCAGAACGGCAGGTATGAGGTTGCCAACGTGCCACCCGGCACTTACACCTTGCGGGCCCGCCTGATTGGATACAAAACCGTGACAACACAAGTCACTGTAAGCGAGGATCAAACGGTGACGCAGGATTTCACGCTCAATACGGATATCTTGAACATGGATGCCATCGTGGTCACAGGAACGCCCGGTGGCTCGGGAATGAGCAAGCGCGAGGCCAGCTTTGCCATCACGACGATGCAGGAGGCGGAAATCCGCCAGTTTTCACCCAGCAGCACGGCGAATCTGATGGAATTGATTCCCGGCGTCTGGTCAGAAAGCTCGGGTGGCGTTGCCGGAGCGAACATTGACGTTCGCGGACTTCCGGGGGGCGGCGATGCGCCCTTCGTCACGATGTCCCTCAACGGTGCGCCGCTTTACGGCACCGAAACCCTCTCGTTCTTCGAGCAGAGCACGATATTCCGTATCGACGAAACCGTTGCATGGTCCGAGGCGCTGCGCGGCGGTCCGAACTCCGTCTTTTCGAGCGGCGAACCGGGGGTGACCATGAATTTTACTTTGAAGCGAGGCAGTGATGAAACTAGAGCGCGGGTGAAGTATTCGACCTCCGATTATGATCTGCAGCGGGTCGACGCGGTGATCAGCGGGCAAGTGACCACCGGCCTCTACTACATGGCTGGCGGCTATACTCAGACCTCACCGGGCATCCGCAGCGCGCAGTTCAACGCAGAGAAAGGGCAGCAGTACACGCTACAGCTCACCAAACTTTTCGATCGCGGCGTAATCAACGCTTTCAGCCGGGTCACCAACGACTACGGCCAGTGGATCCTGCCGATGGCACTCAATACCGGCAATGACCTTGGCAACTTCGCGCAACTGGGCAACGCGACACGCTTTCGCGAATTGCAGATAAACAAACAGGGTGATACCGAGATCTTCGATTTCTCCAAAGGCCGCGGCTGGGACGGCAGCATCAGCGGAGTGAATGCGGATTTTGATTTGGGTGCCGGCTGGACCGTCCGCGACAATCTTTCCTACACCAAGGGCGCAGCCAACACCTATGGATTCGTACCGAACGGCGGCGCGATTCGTGTGTCCGCTCTCGGGCGAACAAGTCCTGTCACAACGATGAGCGGACGGCAGCTTGGCGGTTCGGATTGGATTCAGAACTATGGTCATTGGGTCGTGTTGAAGGACATTGAATCTTTCACCAACGACATCAGTCTTGCAAGACGCTGGCAGCAACATAACCTCACGATAGGTTCTTATCAGGCGTCGTGGTCGGCGGATGATTTCTGGACGCTAGGCAACCATGTGCCGGTTCACAATGTTGCCAATGGGGATTATGTTGCGGGCGTAACCGCCCAACACGTTGCGGACGCTGGCGGCGGCGGCCCATGGGCTTACGGCATTCAATCTGGCGGCGATGCAAGAGTAATTGCCGGTTACGCCGCTGAATCATGGCAGGCGACGCCTGACCTTCGCGTCGATTTGGCCGCCCGCCTTGAACGAATAGAGCTCGAGTATGCCCTGGATTCCGGTCCCGGCTACCCGGACGGTACCCGCGATATGGCTGTATCGTTCAACGACAATCAATGGGCGTTTACAGGCGCCGTGAACTATGACCTTTCGGAAGGGCTGGGCGTGTTCGGGCGCGTCTCGGATGGATTCGTATTTCCTCACTTCGATGATATCCGTGACGGCAATCGCAACACCAACAACATCAGGCAATATGAAGGCGGCTTGAAATATGCGCCCCAAGAGCTCTTCAGCCTGTTCGCCACCGGCTACTACACCAAGTTCGACGCATTCGAAAGCCTCGTCGGCGGTGCTTTCGATCCCCGCAAGTTCAAGACCAAATCCTACGGTGTCGAGCTTGATGGTGCACTCCTGGCCAGCGGTCTGACGGTGAGAGGCATTGCCACCATCCAAAAAACCGAAATCACCGAGTCCGATGATCCGACGATCGTTGGAAATTCGATTCTACGCCAGCCCGACTGGCAGTTCCGGTTGGCACCGAGCTATGATGTTCGCGCCGCAAATTTCAACGTGAACGTCTACGGCGCACTGCGCTTCGTCGGCAAACGCTTCTCAGGCAATGACAATCTGATCGAATTGGATAGCTTTCAGAAGATCGACGTTGGGGTCACGGTTTCGACAAAAACCGGACTCTTCTTCAATCTGCACGGCGATAATTTGACTGACTCCGATGCGCTTACCGAAGGTGATCCCCGCAATCCGACGGCGCCGAATGGCCGTCCCATCTTCGGGCGGTCGGTGAAATTCTCGGTCGGCTTCGATCTGTAGAGCAGCGAACGGCCCCATACTCTTCTCGTTACAGCGGTTTTCAATTGGGTGGGCAGGTTTGTAGTCCCCGCCCCTTGTGGGCGGCTGTCAAAGCCTATAAACTCGCGGTTGCTACAGTGCCCCACGAGTTATTCCGCTTAAAGTCAACGGGAAAATTGTCTTTTTTCCTCGACTTTGTGAAGAGCTTGTGGATAACTTTGCAGAAGCCCACCCAAAGACACCCAGCCGCTGCTCACAGGCTCGGGCTGGGGCGATGATTCGGTGGCTGTTGTTGGTTCTTTGACCTCCTGTTGTTGCTCTTTTCTCCTGCGGCTTTGCCGCCGCGAGATCGGAGCATTATCGTCGAACGCTTGCAGACGCCGTTTTTTGTCGTTGGGAGTCGCCGGCGTTTCGGGGTGAGCTTTCGCTTGATTCTTTCTATCGATGTTCGCGTCAAATGGCGTCCGGTGTTTAAGCATCCCGTAAACAATGCGCAAAATCTTGTGCATGCACACCCCGATGGCCGCCATTTTGTGCATGCCTTGTGCAAGACGTTTTTGATAGAGTTCTTTGATCAACGGATTGTGACCAATCGCGGCCAGGGTCACCATGAACAGAATCGCGCGCGGTTCTGCCCGTCCTTTCTTGCTCATGCAGACCCGCCACACGCCGTCGCCACTGCGCTTGATCTCAGGATGCAGGCCGAAATAGGAGACCAAGTGCTTGACCGTGGGAAAACGCTGGATGTCAATAATATTCAAGAGCAGGCCCACCGCCGAAAAAACGCCGATGCCTTTGAAGCTGATCAGAAGCGCGATCTCGGCTTTCGCTTCATCATAGTTTTGTTCCAACAACTTTTTTTGTGCGGCGATTTGACGGGCCAAACTGAGAATCTGTTCGCTCACGGCTTGGATGATCTGCCCGGAAATTGCATCGCTGCCGCCGATGCTGTGGTCTGGCGCGATGAGTTTCATGAGGCGCTCGGCTTTCTTCGAGCTCACATACGGCAGTTTCTTTAAGCCCGCCACACCTGCGGTGCGCAAGGCCTCGTAAGTCGGATACAGTGTGAGAACTTGCAGCAGCCAATTTTCGTAGCCGTCGCGGCAGAAGACCAGCAACTCGGGCATGGAAATATACAACAGCGAATCCAACTGGCCGAGGAGTTGGGTTTTCTGCTTCAACAAAAGCTGAATGAGCTGCCAACGTTTCCTCAAGATCGGATAGGAGTCGTCCTCGTAATTGATTTTTTCAGGATGTGAGATTTGATAGGCCGCCACATCCCATGCACTCAAGGCGTCGGTCTTATTGCGCTTCAAGCCGGCTTCGCGATCGGCTTTGACCAAAGCGGGATTCAGCCGCGCGACATGAAGCGCAAGATGGTGGCCGAAATCTTTCAAGCACTCGTACCAGTTGTTCTCGTAGCCGCCGGTGCTCTCAAACGCGGCGTAGAGAACACTCTCGGGATGCTTGTCGAAAAAGCTCCGCAGCAGTTTGAACAAAGAACGATGGCCGGCCGCGGTGTCATCCAACTGAAAGTTGGGTTCGACGATTTTTTTGTCGGTGCTCAAGATGGTGAAATCGGCGTAGCCTTTGCTGGCATCGCCGCCGAGGTAATAATTGGGCATCGTCGTCTCCTTTCTTGTGATAGGTGATGGCTGAAGCAATAAAAAACCAGGAAACATCATCCTCATGAATGCGGTGTCAAAGCACCAGGTTATTCCACGATTTTACTCCTGGCAAAAAAGCATAAACTTGTGGACGGGCTCGAAGGCACCAGGGAGCAATCATGCTTTGTTACCGGAGAACAATGATGGAAATCTCATGAAGAGTTATCCACATATCCACAGCTATCCACAAAAGAAAGAAGAAAAAAGTAGCAAAAAAGAAGAAAGAAAAATGACGACGACTAGCTTTTCAACTCAATCACCTACTTTCAATATACGAGGGGGCAGGACTACGATTCCTGCGCACGCATTTGGAAAACGCTATATATGGATGCGAACTGAGAGCCGGTTGAATTCTCTTTGTTGAACGAAGATTGCTAATTGACCCTCCGTCGAAGTGAGCCAGCCGGTGCAATGGCGCAATTACCGGCTGGCTCTTCTTCTTCTCCCGATTCGCCTTCACCGCTAAAAAAGCGCTTGTTTCTCTTGGCGGCGTTTGCCAGCTTGCTCCGTCGTCTGCTGCCGCCTTTAATTCGCGGACTGCGGCAGGCGCTCCGCAATTTTCTTTTTGGGGAAGTCAAATGATGAAGCTCAGAAGCACTGCGCTTTTGCCTTGTCTCCTGGCACTGCTCAATGCCGCGCCGCTGGGGATCGCCTCGGCGCAACCGGTCACGCCCGTGCTGGAATTTCCCCAAGCCGGCTTGGATGACACCTCGACCTATCACGGCTACCGCACACGCTTTTATCGCGAGGCCGCGGGCAATGCCGTGCAAGTGGCCATCAATCACAACACCGGCCGCGTGGTCAATCTCTGGGCCGATGCCAGCAATGAAGCCCTCAGCTTCACCGCACGCGATACCGCCGGCCGGCCGGCAAGACTGTGGTGGGGTTCGGACAGCGCCGCCGTGATGACGGAAGGCAACAGAAGATTCCTGCAATACGATCTCGTCACGGAATCCTCCGCCCTCGAACTGGGCCATTTTGTGCTCGCCTCCATGCGCAAGGAAAGGGACTTTCAGTATTCCAACAGGCATCTGCTGTCATTCAACGCCGACCCGTATGTTGAAAACGAATACGTCGAATTGCTCGCCCTGCTCGCGCGCCTGCCGGCAGAGGAACAAAGCCGTCAGCTCGCTGCGCTGCAGGCTCAGACGGTTGCCAAACTGCGGCTGCGGCTGCAGCCCGCTGTGGACATTGCCAACGAGGTGTCGCGCTGGACGGTGAGCGTCACGCAACCATCCTTTGATGGCAGGAACTTGCTCTCCCTGGAAATCAGCGCCGAGGCAACGCAAACCCTGGTCGTGCCGAACGCGCAACAGACTTCCATCCGTTCCATACGGAACCAGCCGCTCCGCCTCACGATTCGCATTGGCACCGACTCGCCCGCGCTCACGCCGCTGACCCGCGAGCATATTTTCAACCAGAATTTCATGCGCTTCTACGCAGCAAGTCAGGCGGAACCCGCCAGCGCCCGCAGCTCCGCAGCGCAATCCCGCTTGCAACGGCTCGACCGGCAAGTCAGAAGCGTCGAACTGCTGAGTTATCATGAAAAACTGATGGCGGGCCTGCCGAATTTCGCCACGTACTTCGGCCGGGACATGATGATGTCCGCGCTGATGCTGGAGCCCATCTGGTCGCCGGCGATGCTGGAGCATGTGATCGCCAGCGTGCTGCGCAAGCTCGATCCCGCCGGCGAAGTGAGTCACGAAGAAGCACTGGGCGGCCAGGCGATTCGCGAGAATGCCGCGGAATACAACAAGCTGATCAAAGCCTACTTTGCCGCAGACAACGCCGCACCCAGCGCGAGCGCAGACAGCTTGCTGCGCCGCAGTCGCGAGATGCTCAGCAACCTGCAAGCGGTGCGCGAGAACTACATGATGGTTGATGATGATTTCCAGCTTCCGGTGCTTGCCCGCCGCTATCTCGCGCGCCAAGACGTTTCTGTGGCAAGCAAGCGCAGTTTCCTGCTGGCGCCGGCCGTGACCGGGAAAGACGAAACGCGGCTGGCCTTGCTGCTGCGCAATCTCGACTACGTCGCACGGGCGGCCGCGCCTTATGCCGCCAATCCCACCGCCATCAATCTGGTGAGCTTTCGCAAGCGCGATGAACAACACTGGCACTCCGGCAGTTGGCGCGACAGCAATGCCGGTTATGCCGGCGGCCGCTTTGCTATGGATATCAATGCGGTCTGGGTTCCCAATGCCTTGCAAGCTGTGCAGGCAATCTCCACCTCGCTTCAGGAGCTTGGCTTCACACCGGAGGGATTGCAGACTCTGGCACCGGAAATGCGCGAAACCAAACTCGCTGAATACCTGCACAATCCCGCAGCGCTGCGCCTTGCTGTAGAAACCTGGCGCAGCACGAAAAAGCATTTCTGGCTCAGCTTGCCTGCGCAGCAAGTGCAGCAGCAAGTGCAGGCCAAACTCGCCGGGCTGCCGCCAGACGAAAAAGCCTGTTGGGACAAGGCGCTGGCTCAAAACGCCGCGGCAAACAAAGGAATCGAATTTCTCGCGCTTGCGCTCGACGGCCAGGGACGGCCGCTGCCGGTCGCCAACACCGATCCGGCAACCCTGCTTTTCCTCGAAAATTTCACGGAAAGAATTCTGAACCGTGAAGCGACGCCCGCAGAAGTTTTGAAGCTTGTCGCAGTCTTTGTGCGGCCCTATCCGGTGGGATTATTCGTGGCAGGAGTCGGACCGCTGGTTGCCAACGATGTTTATGCGCCGTTGGAAATCTGGGAAAACTTCAAGCGTGATCATTATCATTCCCCCACCGTGGTATGGGGCCGCGAAGTGAATTTGATCATGCTGGGACTGTCAAAACAGATTCTGGCGGCGTACGACGAGCAGGGCCAGTTGAAAAATGCCAGTCTCGCGCATTACGTTGGCGAATTACACCGGGCGCTCGACACCATCGCCGCGGCGGTGGAAGCTTCCGGACTCAAGCACAACGAGCTGTGGAGCTACAAGATTGAGAATGACAATCTTCTGCCCTCGCGCTATCCCGCTAGTTGTGATATTCAGCTTTGGAACCTGACTGATCTTGCCGTGCAATACTCGCTGGCGCAAATTGCGCGCTTGACCAACCGCTAGGCGTTCACGCGCAAAACGGCGTTGTTACAGCGATTTTCAATTGGGTGAGGGGGCAAGACTACGATTCCTTCGCAAGCATTTGGAAAACGCTACAAACCAAAATGGTTTTGCCTAATCCGGCAGTGCCAATCATCAAACCCCAAGTTTCATCCAGCCTCAGAGCCGTGCAAACCTCTTGGGTGATCTGCTCATGAAAAAAACTCAGCACAATTTATTGCTCACCACGTGCCACATTCTTCTTGCCCTTTGCCCCCTGCCCCATGCCTTCGGCCAGCAGCCGGCAAACAAAGTATCAATCAACATTCGCACAACACTCGAAGCCCTCATCGCCGACGAAGACACAGACGGCGACAAGAAGATCACCATTGACGATGCCCACATTGCCAGCACCGAACGCGGCGACAAACGCTTCCGAATGCAAACCACCGATCGGCGCGAGTTTGAAGTCTCGGGCACCTACCACCTCTCGAATCTTCTGCAGGAGCTGAAGCTGGCGGAAGCGGCGCCGGACGAAAACGCACAGCTCGCCGCTGCACGCATTTTCGAGCCGCCGGTCGATCGGCTGTCGCGCTCGATCAAAGAGTTGTTTTGGGATGGATTGACGCGGCGCGTGGATGAAGCCGGTTTGCAAACGATTCTTTCCGATGAGAAAACCAACACCAGCGATGGTAGGCGTTACGTTTACGTTCCCGCCTCCGACCAAACCGCATTCGACTATTTCGCCGGCGTGGCGCAGCGCCATCCGGAATGGCAAATGAAAGTCGTGCGTCTGCCGCGCAAAATCAGCGCGCGATACGTGCGCAACCTCGACGGCCGGCACGGCATTCTGAGCCTGGCAATTGTGCCGCGCCAGGGCGGCGGCTACGAAGGCCTTCCATTTGTCGTACCCGGCGGACGATTCAATGAAATGTACGGGTGGGACAGTTACTTCATCGCGCTGGGACTTCTGCGCGACGGCCGCGTCGAGCTGGCCAAAGCGATGGTAGATAATTTTGTCTATGAAATCACCCACTACGGCGCGATTTTGAACGCCAATCGCACTTATTACCTCACGCGCTCGCAGCCGCCGTTTCTCACCTCGATGGCATGGGCGGTTTATCAACACCTGCCCAAAGAGGCGGCGAGTAAAGCCTGGCTAAAAGGCGTGCTCGCGGCCGCCATTCAGGAATATCGCAACGTGTGGATGAACCCGGATCGGCTGACAAAAACTGGATTGAGCCGTTACTTTGATTCCGGGTTTGGCGCACCACCGGAAGTGGAGCCCGGACATTTTGACGTGGTGTTCGCAGCCTATGCCAGAAAACACGGCATGGCCACCCGCGCGTTTGAAGCAGCTTATCGCGCGGGCAGGCTGAACGTGCCGGAACTCGACGCCTACTTTGTGCACGATCGCGCCATGCGTGAATCCGGGCACGACACGAGTTATCGCCTGGAAAAACGCTGCGCCGATCTCGTGACGGTTGATCTCAATTCATTGCTCTACAAGATTGAGAGGGATATCGCAAAAATGGTTGAAGAGGAATTCTCCGGCGTTTTGAGTTTCGGCAAAGGCCGGGCGGAGCGCAGCGCGGATTGGCGCAAAGCGGCGGAAAAGAGGAAAATTCTGATGAATCAATATTTGTGGAACGCCGAACGCGGCATGTTCTTCGACTATGATTTCGCGCAGAACCGCCAGATGAATTATGAGAGCGCGACGATATTTTATCCGCTCTGGGCCGCGGTTGCCAGCAAAGAGCAAGCGGAGAGCCTGGTGAAGAATGCGCTGCCGTTGTTAGAGAAACCGGGAGGCCTTGCCGGTTCGACGGAAGCTTCACGCGGAGAGATTACGCCCGACCATCCGCCGCGCCAGTGGGATTATCCCAACGGCTGGGCGCCGCATCAAATGCTGGTCTGGCAGGGGTTGAGCAACTACGGTTACGAGCGCCTCGCGCAGCGGCTGGTGTATCGCTGGCTTTATACCATCACCTTCAATGCCGCAAACTACAACGGCACGGTTCCCGAAAAATTCGATGTGGCCACGCGTTCGCATCAAGTTTTTGCCGAGTATGGCAATGTCGGCACCAAATTCTCCTATATCACCCGTGAAGGCTTTGGCTGGACCAACACCTCCTACCAACTCGGCGTCAGCCTGCTGTCGCAGGAGTTGCGCGACAGCTTGAACCGGCTGATTCCGCCGGAATGGGTTTTCTGAAGCGCAACTCGCGGAGAAAGAAGCACCCCAATTCCCTCCCGGAAGCTGCCGGCCTCACAAAGCGCTTGCGAATGGCGCGGCGAAAGGCTAAACTCCGCAAAAATGAATTCAGCAACGACAAGGCAGCCGCGATGACTTCCAAACAACGCATGCAGCGCGCGATGGCACTGCACGTCCCCGATCGTGTCCCCGTGATGTGCCAGCTTGCGCTCGGGCACTATTTCCTGCACGCCGGCCTCGAGCCGCTCGATATTTGGTACACCTCCGAGGGCTTTGCCGAGGCGCTCATCAGACTGCAGCAGCGCTACGGTTTTGATGGTATTCTGGTCAATCTCCCCGGCCGCGATCCCAATTACGAAAACTTCCTGGACAAGATCGAAGCCGGCAGCCGCGAGCGGCGCTTGCGCTGGCACAACGGCAATTACACCATTTTTCCGGTGGACGACAATCCACATTATTACCAGGCGGATGGCACGCGCTACTTCCCGACGTTCGCGGAGATCGATCCCGAGCAACTTTGCTATGTCGATCCCTGGGATCTCACCGACATCACCTATCCCTATACCTGGGGTTTTGAAAGCGAGCCGCGCCCCAGCGACGATTTCTTTCCGGAATATCATTGCGACACCATCAAACTGGTGAAGGCCCGGGCGGGCGCGGGCATTTCCGTGCATGCTGAAGTGTTCTCGCCGTGGTCGCAGTTCCTGGAGCTGCTGAACTACGAATACGCCTTGATGGCCATCCTTGACGATCCCGGCAAAAGCCAGGCCTGCCTCGAGCGGCTGGCCGAGGGCGCGATCGACCTGGCCAAAAGGCAGGCGGCCTGTGGCGTGGATGCGATTCTGATCTCCTCGGCCTTTGCCGGCGCCGGCTTGATCTCGCGGGAGCACTACGCAGAATTCGTTTTGCCCTGGGAGAAAAAAATCATCACCGAGGTCAAAGCCGCCACCGCCATTCCCATTTACACGCATACATGCGGCAGCATCGGCGACCGCCTCGATTTGATGATGCAAACCGGCACCAACGGCATCGACACGCTCGATCCGCCGCCGCTCGGCACCGTGGAATTGGCGGAAGCGAAGAAGATTCTGGGAGGAAGAGTCTTCATCAAGGGAAACATCGATCCGGTGAATACGCTGCTCAACGGCAGCCCCGCAAAAGTCAAAGCAGACGTGCAACACCGGATCGCGATCGGCAAGCCGGGCGGCGGCTACATCCTCAGCTCGGCCTGCTCGGTGGCGCCGCATACGCCGCCGGCGAACATCGAATTGCTGGCGCAACTGGCGGAAGAAATGGGGAAGTACTCGCCGGACGAGGCGCGCGCATAGAGCCGGTGGCGTGATTCACAAGCCAACCAATGCATCGTTTTTCCGGAAACGGTATTGAATTTTACCTCACGGTTCCGCAGCGTCAACGCGCGCTTGATTGGAATTCGATGCCTTTGCCCTGCCGTGCACCTGCCAAGCCGTTCGTGCCCTCCTGCTCAAAACCAGTCAGGCGACGGCATGCCGCATTTTCCAAACGCGCACTCCGCTGCGTGTGCTCGCCCTGCTTTGGACAATGACTTCTCCACTCGCACAGCCAGCGCCCGCCCTCCGGTTTGCCACGCGGCCATGGGGGCAACTGGCATTGAATCAAATTGAGGAAGGATCAACATGCAACAATGGTATGAAGAGCTGTTTGAAAACTACGCGAGAAAGTACGACAGCGAGAGTTTCACGCAAGGCACCCGCGGCGAGTGTGATTTCATCGAAAGCGAAATCGCATTTGACCGCAGCCAGAGGATTCTGGATATCGGTTGCGGCACCGGCAGGCATGCCATTGAACTGACCAGACGAGGATATTCAGTCGTCGGGGTCGATCTCTCCGCGGCGCAGTTGCAGCGGGCCCAAGAAAAGGCGGCAGCGGAAAACCTGCACATCGTTTTTGAGAAGCATGACGCCAGAAATCTGCCCTTTCGGCAGGAGTTCCAGGTGGCCATCATGCTGTGCGAGGGCGCGTTTCCGTTGATGGAAACCGACGAGATGAATTTTCAAATTCTCCAGAGCGCCGCCCGCGCGTTGCAGCCCAACGGGAAGTTGATCTTCACCACCTTGAACGGACTGTTTCCTCTTTTTCATTCCGTCAAAGAGTTCTTGAATGCGGCGACGCAAGCAGGAAATGCCACTTACGGACAAAACACCTTTGATCTCATGACCTTTCGCGACCACAACGTGACTTCTTTTGAAGATGACCTGGGGAACAAAAAGGAGCTGCGCTGCAACGAAAGGTACTACGTGCCTTCGGAAATCACCTGGCTGCTGAATTCGCTCGAATTCAAGACCGTCGATATTTTTGGCGCGAAGCTCGGCGCCTTCAGCCGCTCGGAAGCATTAACCACAGAAGACTTTGAAATGCTGGTCATCGCGACGAAGTAAGTATGCCGCCTGCGCACCCGCTGCGGCCTGCGGCAATGGCCAAACAAGCCCGGCCCCGCCTGGCGACCGGACTTTTTTTCCCATTCACCGCGCGGGCCGCATTGCAGGTATATCTGTTTGGCAAACGATGCTTCCGGCGTGGGTCTGGCGCCGTCGGGCGTCTGATAACCGGCTATTAATGTTGCAACTACGCTGGGGCGCACAGGTTGGTATCGATCATCTCGACCGCGCGCATCCCAGCGGCAGTTTGTTCCTTGACAGCGACTTCTCTTGGCAGTGCCCTCGGTTCGGTGGCCACCCATCCCATTTTGAGATATTCAGGAAAGTATTGTCGTCGTCATGTGCAACTTCAGCGAAGAAATGAGGAGAATATGCCAGGCATCTTTGGAATAGTCGATCCGGCCGCGCACGGCGAACTCAGGAACAAAGCGGCGCAGAAGATGGCGCAGTCCCTGCTGCATTACCCGCGCTATCAGTGGGCCGTGAAACAATCCTCGGCCGCCACCATGGGCGTGGTGCACTTGGGCATCACGAGTTGGCAGCAAGCATGTTCCGTGGTGAGCAGCGCTGACGGCCGTTACCAGTTGGCTTTTGAAGGAGAGCTGTTCAATGTTGCCGAACTGCAGCACGCGCTGGCAGGAGATCAGGAAGAAGACAGTATGCCGGCTTCTCCATTGCATTTCGTTTTGCACCTGCTGATCCGCTCGGGCCCGGCCGCCCTGCCCCGTTTCAACGGTCTCTTTCAACTGGCCTTCTGGGACAACCTCAAACAGCAGCTGCTGCTCGCCGGCGACCGCATCGGCTTGCGCTCACTCTATTTGGCGCATCAGGGTGAAAGGCTGGCTTTCGCGCCGGAAGTGAAAGCACTGCTGACGCTGCCGTGGGTCTCCCGCGCGATCGACACGAATGGCGTGATGCAGTTCCTGCAGTATGGTAATGTGCTGGGCGACCGCACTTTCTTCCGTGAGGTGCAGTTTCTCCCCGGCGGTTGCTACGCCATTCATCATCGCGGCCGGCTCAGCATCGCGCGTTACTGGGGCATCAACTTCGAAGGCGAAAGCAAACTCGAGTTGAAGACGGCGCAAGAACGTTTTGTGGAACTATGGCAGCAGGTGATCCGGCGGCAGACCGAGGACGTCGGCAGGCTGCGCATGGGTGTGCTCCTGAGCGGCGGGCTGGATTCGCGGCTGATCTTGTCGGGCTGCGTGGCCCAAGGCCGGAAGCTGCCAACTTTCACGATGGGCGACCCGGAGAGTCTGGACGTCCGTCTGGCCAAGAAAACCGCGACCGCCGCCGAGTGCCGCAATCTCTTCGTGCCGATCGCGGCGGAAAGTTTCTTGCAAGGAATGGAGCGTGTCGTCTATCTCACTGACGGCATGTTCAATTGCTTTCACGCCAAGGTCAAGCATCTTTTCCCCAGCCTGGCGACGAACGCTGACGTCGTCCTCGAAGGGCTGTCTCCCATCGATAATTTCTTCTCCAAACGGCGGCTGCTGCTCGCCAAATGGTTCCTGCACAACGATCCCTATCTGTGGTTCCACGACCGGTTTGTGCATAACAACATTTTTGCCATTCCGGTCAAGCCCCATGTCAGCCTCAACCTAATCGATCCCAGCCTCCGCCCGCTGTGTGATTGCGCCAGGCCCCACCGGGATCTGGACAGCCTGGTGTGCTGCGAATCCTGTCCGAACGCCGGGCCCACGCAATTTCTGGATCGTTTCTTCTTCTATCATCGCATCCCGCGGTTTGCCGCATTCGGCTCCCGGTTGTTGCGCACCGTAGCGGAGGTCCGTTGTCCGTATTTTGACAGAGAGGTGCTTGAATTCACCACCCACCTGTCACCGGACCACCGTTCAGGCGACAAATTGCTGCAGAAGCACGCGATTGGCTTGTTGACCCCGGCGCTGGCGGAGATTCCCTGGGAACGCAGCGGCGTGCCGTTGAACGCCAGTCGCTTGCAGACGGATCTGGCAGTCGGGCGGAAATACGTGCGGGAACAGTCGTATGAATTCTTGGAGCATCGCTGCAAGATCTCGATCAAGAGCCTGCGGCCGGACAAGCTGCTCGATCTCGATGAAATGTTGCGCAGTGCGCCAGTCTTGCAGGAATACCTGCGCAGCCAGTTGCTCGACCAACCCCAACTTTCGGGGATTTTCGATCGCCCGACGCTGCGCACGCTCTTTGAGCGTCACCTCAGCCGCGCGGGCAATCATGCGGATTTATTGGGACGTGTTCTCACGGTGGAAACATGGCACAGACTGTTTGTCCGCAACACGGTCGCCCAGGACGTTCCACTCGCGGCCGAGAGTGAATGCGCTTCACCCGCAGTAGCCGGCATGCCGCTGGCATAGGTCAGCGCGAGGCGGTAGGCCAGCGGAAACGGTTTTGGGCTGAATGTGTCACGAGGAAGAGTTTGGGCGGCTGGCGCTGGCGCTGGCGGTTGCGTGGCCACTTCAACTTTGTGGCGGCAGACAAGAAGGGAACCCGAAGATTCCCTTTTTGCCGATGGCTGTGCTTCTGCCGTGGCCGCCGGGTAAGGCACCATGGGTGTGAGATCGGAATCCTGCCTCTATTTTCTCACCAGCACAACTTGCGCGGCGTCGGCCTTCACGACATTCGCCAGAAACTGGCGATACTCTTCATATTGTTGGGCCGGCAGCCGATTCGCGCGCATCTCCAACCGGCGCACGTAAAGCAACGCGCCCTCCTCCTGCACAACGGTAGTAGCCTCATATCCGCCGAATGAAGTCGTGAGTTTGACCGGTTCCGGCAAAGCCTCGATCGCAAAACCCTCGGGCAAGCGATAGTGAATGCTGTCGACGTCCACATAGGCGTAGGTCAAAAGCACCGGCTGCTTGCGGTCCGGCATCGCGGGCGGCACATATTTCCGGCGCTCCAGGAGATTCGGACGCAAGAACATGCGCGCGCCGGAAACGGCGGCAAACCGGGGCAGGGTGAGGGTGAGCGGTAAGGTGATCTCGCTGCTCTTGCGCTCGACGCCGGAAAAATCGACGCTGGTTATTTGAAAGCTGCCAATGGTAATTTGCCGGCGCAGCCAGTCCTCCCGTTCGCGCGGGGCGCTGTGCGCGAGTGCCGAACGCACGCGGACGTGCTGATTGCCGGTATAGCGCGTGCGCACTTCCGCGCCCGCGTTGCCCGCCGGGTCAACGATGACCCGTGCCTGCCGAATTTGCTGATTGTCGCCGGCCTGGCTGCGCGGCGTGCGCAGCAACTTCCCGCCTTCCGGCGTCACCACCAACACCTGGCGATCTTCATTGCCCCTGCCCACCTGGCCAAAGGGCATGAGAGCATTGGTGCATTCCAGCCACAACGTGTCCTGGGAGAACGGCACGCAGACAATCATGTGATTGAATTGATTGCTGGGAAAATCCGCCAGCACAGCGGCGGCGTCCGCACCGTTGTTGATGAGCGCGGGCCAGGCGCGGAGGTCAACCGCTGCCAGCATCGCAATCATGTAGTTCGACAGGGCCTTGCAATCGCCGTAGCCGCGCGTGCTCACGTAGGTAGCATCAAATGGCTGCCAGCCGCCGATGCCGAGCTGCACACTCACGTAGCGCGTGGTTGACTGCAGATATTCATATAATGTTCTTGCCTTTTCGCGAGGATTGGCAAAGGGCGCGGTGAGACTCATCACCTTTTCCAGCGCGGCCGGCGGCAAAACTGTCCGGCCTTGCGCGAGTTGGTGGAACCACCGGCCGAATGACTCCCAAGAAGACATGTCGCCGCTGTACCCGGCAATCTCGAACTGCGTGGGTGCCGTGAGCACGCCATCGGCCTGCTCCCGCCACCCCGGCCCTTCCGGCTCAGGCGCGAGCGGCTGCAGCATGGTTGCCTGCCAGCGCAGAGTCTTGAGTTTGTCATGATTTTCGAGCTGGGGATCGCCGATCGCGCCGCGCAGATAATAGCGCACCGGCATCTCCGCCGGCACGGTCAACTCGAAGCTGGAAAATTCCACCGGAAGATCATCCTCCTGCGGATACCAGGCGGGCCAACTGATCAAGCCCTGGTGCGCAATCTCGTATTCGAAAACCGCCGTGTACGGATAGACTTCATGGTAAAGTTGAGCATACCGCACGCGATGGTCCTCATAGAGTGAGAAGTCGGAAATGGCGCTTTCGTCTTTGAGATCACTCTTTTTGAGCTCGCGGATTTTGCGACCCTGCGCGTCCAACAGGCTGCCCTGCAGGCTTTTCAGCGAGCGGAAGCGGTCATAAAGCACCGCCTGCAGCGCATGCTCGCGGCCGTTCAGGTTGAGAACCGTGACGGCGCGTTGCACGTACGTATTGGCAAGTCCCGGTGCAGTGACGGTGAAGCGCAGCCTCTCCGAACGCACGACCGCATCTGCGCCGGCGGCCAGCGCGGCGGGGAGACGGGCAACATCGAACGGCGATTGACTCTCCTGCGCCAACGTTGCCGCGCGGAACGGAATCGCGGCAACGAGCATCAAACAGAAAAAGACAAAGCGTCGCGCGGAGAATGATTTCACTTGCGCCCCTCCGTTTTTGAGGTTGCGGTCACGCGCTTGAGCACCACCTGCTGCGCATGCGCGGCCACTATGCGATCGTAGAAATCGCGCAGGGCTTTATACTCCTGCGGATGAAACCGGACTTTGCGAATCACGATCTGGCTGATCATCTGCAAGTGGCTGCCGTTCACTTCCATGGCCCGGAGGAACTTCGCCCCACCGCCGGCCAAGTCCACGGAAATGTTGCCGGGGAGATCCTGCACCGCATAGTCGCTCGGCAGCCGCAAGTTGATGGTATAGAGTTGGACGCGGCCATAGGCAAAATCCACGGGAAAAGTGCGCTGCGGGTTTCTGAGAGGATTGGCTTCCGTACGGCCGAAAAACATGGGATTGAAGTAGAGGTTGTCACCGGCCACGTGGGTGTGTTCCGCGCTCGTAAACTGGGCTTGCGCGAGCAGTGGCGCCTCGCTTGAATCACGATTGCTGATGGCAAACGAATCCAATTGCGCTCCCGCCAGGCCGTTGAGCCAGCCGTCTTGAAGGAAATCTTCCTCCTTTTTGCCGTCGCGCAGACTGTGGCGGTCAAACAATGCGCTGTAGCCCCGGCCGCTGGCGGAAAAACTGCCGGTGAGGGTGCCATCGGCCGCCAACGCTGCGTCAACGAGTGTCTCGCGGAAATACGTTCCGGGATTGACGATGCTGACCCACTGCGGGTGCTTTGCCTTCACCAGCCAGCCGACTTGATTGAGTGCCGCCACCGGCAGCACGTCGAACGGGCGAAGCGGGTCGGTGGCATCGAGCAGATACTCTTTGGTGCCGATCCTGACATGGGTGAGAACGTGATCGAACTGCGAGAGGAGGGAATAGACATCGATGACGCGACCGTTGTCGCGCGTGCTGATGAGCACGGGATGCGCCTCCAGACCGGCGGCGCGCAACATGCCGGTAAGCATGAGCGCGATTTCCGGTCCGCCGCCGCGCCGGGCGGGCGAATGCTGGCGAGTTGGAATCGCATTTGGGCGCAGTAGTCCTCGACGGTGGTCATAAACGGCTCTTCGCGCAGCGCCGGCAGGTCTTTCATCACCCAGCGATGGTACATCGCTTTGAGGCGAGTGCTGCCACTGGTGGTAAAGGGCCGCTCGCCGGATTCATGCACATCGAACTTAGAGATCTCCTGGTGCACCAGAACGTAGTTGAACACACTGGGAATTTCGACGCGCAGCTCGCTCCAACGGGTCGGCTCGCTGTCTTGAAAAGACCAATTGGGCAAATAGACGGCGTATTTTGAATGCACGCGATAGCGATATTCCACCACGGCGCCGGGCACCAACGCCGGCAACGCAAAGCGGATTCGCCGGTGCTCATCGTCCACTTTCTCCTCGAAAATGGATTTCTTGTCAAGTTTCTCGCGCCGCACGGTGCCGTCGGCTGCGAGAATGAAGGTGAAGCCTTCGAGATCATTAATACGCTGGCTGCGGTCCTTGGCTCTGTAAGTCAAGAATACTTCGCCCCACTTGAAGCCAGCCGGCGAGAGTATCTTGATGCGGCGATGGCGCCAAAAATTCAGTTCATACTCGGTATCGAATGACACTTCGCCGAAATCACAGAGGATGACGGCGCTGGCGTTGGAATCGGCGGGAAACGATTTCATTTCCAAATCAGCGCGCGGTACTTCGCCCCATTTCATGGGTTTGTCCTGGGCCGGCAGCGGCATTTCGCCAAAAGCAAGAAACAGCAGCGCCACGCTCAAGGCGCACATGCGGGTCGCATTGTGATTGAACCGCCTGCTGCAACCGATCGCACCCCGCGATCGCGCTCGAAGAAAATGGTGTGATGGCATGACTTTCTCCCATTTGGTCCCAACTATCATCCGGTGCCCGGTCACCTTGAATTCTTGTAGTCCCGACCCTTTGTGGGTCGCTGGCGAAGCCAATGCTTGGAGCGACGCCCCACGCGGGGGCAGGGCGACGAAATCTCGGTAACAGAGCAATAGTCTGCTGCGAGCATGATGGCGTGCCGGCAGGAAAAGCGGCGCAGCAAATAGCCAATGCGTAAGGCAGGTGCGCGCTCGCCATCAATTATGCGATCACCCCTGTGAAGCGCCAGATATTACTGACAATCGACCGGAAATGCGAAACGCCATGGCAGCCTCCCTGTTTCGGAATTCTCCTTCGGCGGAATTCGGCGGCTCAGCCAATCGCCCCGCACGGCTATCGGCACAACGACCGGTTTCACATGCAAGCAGCTCGGCGCCGCCGCGGCCAACTCTTGCCGCCCTCGGCTGGAATCAGCCCAGGTGTGCGTTCGTCTGTTTGTAGACATCGGTGCTGAGGTACTTCAAGCCCGAATCCACCAGCAAGGTGACGACTCTGGCCTGCGGCCCCAACCGTTGCGCCACCTGAAGTGCGGCGAGGACATTCGCTCCCGAAGAGGTTCCCGCAAAGAGCCCCTCCTCGCGCGCCAAGCGCCTGGTCATGGCCTTGGCTTCCTCCGTGCTCACCGCGATGATATCATCCACCAGACTGGCTTCCCAAAGCGGCGGGACATAACCAATCCCGACGCCTTCGATTTTGTGCGGCCCTGCTTGTCTCCCCGACAAGACCGCGGATTCCGCCGGCTCGACGGCGACAATCTTGATTTGGGGATGGTAACGCTTCAGCACGGTGGCCACTCCGCGCAACGAGGCGGCCGTACCAACCGAATGAACAAAGGCATCGATGCGACCATCGGTCTGGCTCCAGATTTCCTCTGCCAGAGAAGCGTATCCGGCAATGCTATCGTGATTGTTGAGTTGGTCAGTCCAAAAGGTATGAGGCTTTTGACTGAATGCCCGCGCTGCCGCGATCATGTCCAAGATCAGCTTCTTCGTGGTGCGGCCACCTTCACTCGCGATCAGTGTGAGCTCCGCGCCCAGCGCAGTCATCTGAGTCAATTTGTCTTGACTGAAGGCATCGGAGGTGATGAGGTGCAGCCGATACCCTTTTGCGACACCAACCAAGGCGAGTGAAATGCCCGTGCTGCCGCCGGTGTATTCGACAATGGTGTCTCCCGGCCGCAAGCGGCCGTCCTGCTCGGCCCGCACAATCATCGCCTGGGCCGCGCGGTCTTTCATGCTGCCGGTGGGATTCTCCCATTCCAATTTCACGCAGATTTCCGCGCCGCCGTGCGGCACCACGTGGCGCAGGGGCACCAACGCCGTATTCCCGATGGCCTGCAGAATGTCGGCAAGAATATTCATGCGATTGTCCTCCCGCTACGTTCGGGCAATTGTCTTTTTGTGGGAAAACTCTTCTTGGGTGGAAAGAGGCGGCCGGTGGCCGCGTGGGGCCGCAATCATGCTGGTCATCATATCACCCCTTGATCTGAGCCCTCCTCGCAAGGCGCGGAGCTGGAGCTGCCCGCTTGCGAAGAGCTGCCGGACGAAAGGCCGGCACCGTCTGCGTTCTGTCACGCGGTACAATATAGCCCGGGCGGCGCTGCGATGCAAGAAGCGGGAACCTGAATTTTGCATCAGATCCCGACCAACGCCCGCCAAGGGGCAGCATTCAATTGAAAATTTCGTCGGGGATTGAATCTCTGGCTTCACCTCGTGGCCGAACGCGGCCCGGCTTGGCCATGCGTGCACTCGCACTTGTTGCACGCCGCGCGAGCAGAATTGCGGCAAACAAGGACCGCGCGCGGCAATCACCTCCCAATGAGTTCTTGACATTTTCAGCATATTGCGCTACCATCATCCCAACTTTTGGCTGTCGCTCTCAGCCTGATCGTGAACAGATGCTGCTCATCCGGGTGTCGCCGTCCACACGGAGGCGCGATGCTGCGCGAACAATCCCATCCCCCGCCGAAAACAAATGCCCAAGCCATGCGGATATGGCTTGGGCATCGCTTTATGTCAAGCTGCCATCTTTGACCCGCTGAGCAAGCCCTGAGCATGCGCGCGCAGCCGCCTCCCGGTCTCTGCACTCCATCCGCCCAACGGCTTCAGCAGCCAGTGCCACGCACAAACAAATTTGAAGGAGGGAGTACCGATGCAATCGATCCAACTGGCATTACCAGACTGGCTCATCATTGCGACGTATTTTCTCTTCGTCCTCGGCATCGGCGCCTATTTGAAGCGCTTCACCAAGGACGAGAGCGATTTCTTCCTGGCCGGGAGAAGAAACACCGCCTGGGTTTCCGGGCTGGCCTTTCTTTCCGCCAACCTGGGCGCGCTCGAACTGCTGGGCATGACGGGCAACACCTTGAAGTACGGCATGTATGTCGCCCATTTCTACTGGGTGGGCGCCATTCCCGCGATGGTATTTCTCGGCGTGTACATGATGCCCTTCTACTACAGCAGCAAAATCAAATCCGTTCCCGGCTACTTAAAACTCCGCTTCGATGAAAAGACGCGCGTGCTCAACGCCATTGCCTTCGGCGTGATGACCTTGCTGGTGTCGGGAATCAATCTGTACGCCATGGCGCTGGTGCTGCGCACATTTCTCGGCTGGAATTGGGATGTAAGCATGTGGGTTTCGGCTGCCACGGTTGCGGCCTACATCACGATGAGCGGATTGCTCTCGGCGATGTTCACAGAAATCATTCAATTCTTTCTGATCTGGTTTGGCTTGTTCCTCGTCGCGGTTTTGGGCATTCTCGAAGTGGGCGGCGTGCAGGAAGTGTTTGCGCGCGTGCCCACCGCCTATTCGGCGCTGTGGTCCACTTCGGGCAATGCCGCAGACAACGGCATGCTGGTCACCTGGGGCGGCGTTGTTCTGGGACTGGGTTTTGTCTTGTCGTTTGGCTATTGGACCACGGACTTTCTGGTGGTGCAACGCGCGATGGTGGCCAAGAATCTGCGCGCCGCGCGGCAAACGCCGATCCTGGCCTCCTTCTTCAAAATGGCCGTTCCCTTTCTGGTCATCGTGCCGGGTTTGATTGCCTACATCCTCTCGCATGATCCCGACAGCGGCTTTGCACTGCTGCAGGACGGCGGGGCGGTCAACTATGATTCCGCCCTGCCGCTGCTGGTCGCGCGCTATTATCCCATTGGGCTGGTGGGCCTCGGCATCACCGCGCTGCTCGCCGGTTTCATGGCGGGGCAAGCCGGCAATGTCAGTGCCTTCAACACGGTGTGGACCTACGACATCTATCAAGCCCTCTTCAAGAAGGACGCCTCGAGCGAACACCTCATGTGGATGGGGCGCGCCGCCACCATCGCCGGCATTCTCATCAGCGTGGTCACGGCATATTGGGCAAAGAGTTTCCCCAGCATCATGGACTACATGCAGGCGATCTTCTCCTGGGTGAATGCGCCATTGTTCGCGACCATGCTGCTGGGAATGTTCGTGCGCTGGATTACGCCCAGCGGCGCATTCTGGGGCTTGCTGGCCGGCATGGGATCTTCGGTTGCGCTGTTTCTGGCGGTGAAATTCGATTGGATCGGCAAAAGCTTGATCACCCTGTCGAGCGTCGCGAGCGATATGGCCGCGAATTTCTGGCGGGCATGGTGGGCATGGCTCATTTGCTTTGCCGTGACCATCGGCATCAGCCTCCTGACCAAGCGCAAGCCCGATGAAGAGCTGGTGGGCCTGGTGAAGGGTTTGACCAAGGAAGCTGCGGCGGCACACGTCCCGTTCTTCAAAACCCCGGAATTCTACGCACTGCTCTCGATGCTGGCGGTGATCGCCTTGAACATCTACTTCTGGTAGGGAGAAAAAGCATGAGCGACAAAACCGTTCACATGAAACCAATTTGGTATTTCGTCGGATTGATGCTGCTCAGCATGGGAAGCATCATTCTGTTGACCGGTGTGTACCTTTACTTTTCCGGGATTGACTACCGGACGGTGTTCGCCGAACTGCATCCCAATCTCTGGTGGGGCACAGTCATGATTGTGGCCGGCGCCCTGTTCTTCTTCCTCAACCGGAATGCAAGCGAATGATACGATGGCAAGACGCAATTTGCATGGCACGAGCATGAACCTCCCCACGCAGAATCGGCTGCGAATCCTCGCCGAGACTTTCGCGGCCCGCTTCGGAGACCGGCAGGACAAGATCATGGTGCGCTCCCCGGGAAGAATCAATCTCATCGGCGAGCACACGGACTACAACGAAGGCTTTGTCCTGCCGGCCGCGATTGACCGGGCCATCTGGTTCCTCGCGGCGCCGCGCGCAGACGAGCAGTTTCATTTCGTCGCAGCGGATCTGCACGATGACTTCGTCTGCGCGCGCACAACCCTCCGGAAATCTGCCCAAGCCTGGCCGAATTATCTGATGGGTGTACTCGAGCAAATAGGGAAAGCCGGCCGCGAGCTGCCGGGATGCGAGGTGGTGTTCGGCGGAGATGTGCCGATCGGCGCAGGCCTTTCCTCCTCTGCGGCCATCGCAGCCGGCTTTGCCTTCGCACTGAATACGCTGTTCGAGCTGGGATTCGACCGGCAGCAACTGGTTCGCCTTGCGCAGAAAGCCGAAAACGAATTCGTCGGCGTGCAGTGCGGCATTATGGATCAGTTCATCAACCTTTTTGGCCGCGAACAGAAGGTGTTGCGGCTGGATTGCCGCACGCTGGCCTACGAGTACTTTCCCTGCGCGCACGACGATGTATGCTTTGTGCTGTGCGATACCGGCGTAAGCCGGCGTCTGTCCGCGTCCGAGTACAACGTGCGCCGCAGCCAATGTGAAAGCGGCGTGGCCGTGCTGCGCCGGCATCAACCGGCCGTCCAGAGCCTGCGCGACGTGAACCTGGAAATGCTCGCGGCCTGCCGGCCAGAGCTGGAGCCGGTGATCTATCAACGCTGTGCTTATGTCGTTCGCGAAAACGCCCGGGTGCTGGCAGCATGCGAGGCCCTGTTGCGCAACAATCTGCAGGCCTTCGGCGCGCTGATGTTCGAATCACACGCCGGCTTGCGCGACGAGTACGAAGTGAGCTGCCGTGAGCTTGACACGCTGGTCGAGATTGCACGCGGCGTTCCGGGCGTGCTCGGCAGCCGCATGATGGGTGCCGGTTTCGGCGGTTGCACGCTCAATCTGGTGGAGAAGGACCGGCTCGCGCAATTTGAAGCAGCGGTGCACGCGGAATATCCGCGCAGCTCCGGACGCCCGGCTAGGACGCACGTCGTGCACCTCAGCGCCGGAACAGAATGCGTCGCACCGTAGGCCTTCACCCTGCGTGCGCTTGGACCGGCGATGGCCTCATGCCTGCCATCACTTGAGCAGCGCCAGCTTGCGCACTTGCGTGAAGTTCCCCGCGTCGAGGCGATAGAAGTACACGCCGCTGGGCAGCGCCTTGCCCGCATCGTCCCTCCCGCTCCACAGCACCTCGTATCGTCCCAGCGGCTGCGAGGCTGCAACGAGGGTGCGCACTTTTTGACCCAACAGATTGAAGATTTCCAGCAGAACAAAAGCAGTTTGGGGAAGCTCGTAGCGAATCACCGTTTCCGTGCCGGCCCGCATGCGCGCTGGCAGCAGGGGATTGGGATAGTTTTGATGAAGCATGAACTGCGCCGGTCTCGCGCTGCCTGACCTGTCGTTCACGGAAACCGGCTGGCCATGAATGAACGCACGCAAGAGCGGGTACTCAATCACAGCGAATCCCAAGAGCACGCGTTTCACCGGGCCGACGCCCGGCGCGTACCATTCGATCCAGCTATTATCGCAGCAGCCCCAATCAAAGAAAAAGCGGTAACACTCGGTGAAGGTGCCGGCCGGCACCGTGACGGTGTCGGTTTTGCTCTGCAGTTCAACCATCCATTTTTCTTCACCGAGTGCCAGGGTCCATTGCTCGCCGATCTCCGCGCTGAAATCCACCCAGGTGTGTTCGATGACACTCATCGGATCAAAGCGATAGGCAAGTCTGTTCTCTTCGGTGAGTCGCAGCGCAATGTCTTTGCGGTTCCAGAATTCATTGAAGCGATAAAAGAGGTAGCGCTTGCCCAGCGTGAAGGTGTCAGTGATGGTTTCGGTCATGGCCACGGGACCGTCAAACGTCCACGCATTTCCCTTCTGCAACGGGAAATAATTGCGCACCGCAAAGCGCCGGCAATCGCTCGTGTCAAATTCGCTGAGTGGAAAGATTTCATCTTCCGTGGGCGGGCAGGCGCCGTAGTAGTTGAACCGGGCATTGATCTTCTCAATTTGACCGGCGTCATGCAAGCGCCGCTCCAGTTCAAAGCCTTCGTTCTCTGCGATGTCATTGCCGGTTCGCGGCGCGCCGCCAATGACCGGCTGCGCGAGTTGCGTGACGAGAATGCCGCTGCGAAAATTCCGCACGATGGTATTTCGTTGAATCAGGGGGCGAGCGGTATCCATCACCGCGACACCGCCGCCAAAGTCGGCGCTGTTGCGCGTGATGGTGTTCTCGTATAGACTCGGCGTCGAACTGCCCGCGACAAAAATGCCGCCGCCAAAGTTGACGATCGCATCGCACATGGAGATGACGCTATTGTCATAGATGTGGTTGCTCTCGACCAACGGAGCGGAGCTGCCGAGGATCGCGATGCCGCCGCCCAGGGCGCCACAGGCAGCGGTCACGACATTCTCTCGCATCACATTTCGCCTGATGGTTGGCGAGGAGGAAAAGCAGTGAATCGCGCCGCCATAGATTTTGCCGTCAGCGGTGACAGTGCCGGAGCCGTGGCGCAACGTAAAACCTTCCAGGCATGCCGTTGCATCTTCGCCCGCAGCGAACGTCACCACGCTTCCCTGTTGCTTGCCATCGATGATCGTGCTGCGCGGGCCTGCGACACTCTTCAATACAATATTCTTGCCGCGAAAGTTGATGTTCTCCGTGTAGATGCCCGGGCTGACCAAAATGGTATCCCCGGCAGCGGCAGAGTCGAGGGCGGCCTGAATCGTGGTGAAACCTTCGGGAACGTGAATCGCCTTGGGTTGCGCCCACCCGGGGACGCTCCAGAACGTGACGATCGCGGCGGCAGAAAAGGATAACACAGCGCTGAGGACAGCCAGTCGTTTCTTCATGGTCATTTGCCTCTAAATATCTTCGATGCCATGCGGCACAATCCCATCCCAGCGACTCAGGGGCTTGATTCGTTGTTGCGTCAAAAGCGCCAAGCAAGCCAGATCAAACTCCCCTCGCGCCAACCTGGCATTCATGGGAAACGTCACAAGCATTGATCTTGGAGTTGGCAGTGGAGTACACTCTTACTGCAAAGCGCTCACTTCAAATTCCTGCAAAGCACCAACAGATTGAACTACCTGAAACCGCATTTGGTTTGCTCAAGATCGTGCCTGAACATCGAACGCTCGGCCGGCACAAATCGCCGTGCGCGGCATTTCTCATGTGAACAAAAAAAGCCAGGCGGGCATTGACGATTTCACCGCGTGGCTTTTTGGATCGCATAAACTCAGTGTGCGAGTTTATCTCCCGCTATTTTGAGTCAATGACAATTGCCGCTTCCTCCAAACCCTCCGAAGTTGCCTTTAGGGCAATCCGGCCCGGCTTTTCAGTGGATTGGATCACCGCCAGACATAGGCCGTTGAATGCCTTGCGAGAATTCGCCTTGAAGGGCTCAGCGCTGGTTTGAAGTCCATTGTCAACACCGGCGATGCGGCCCGCGCCGACGATTTCAAAGCTGATCAGATTATCTGCGCGCGGCGTCAACGTTCCTTCCTCATCCAACAACTTGACGGTGACGAAGGAAAGATCGCGGCCGTCTGCCGCAATCACATTTCTATCGGCTTCCAGAACGATTTTTGCCGGTGCGCCGGCGGTTTTGACTTCACGAGTCAAAATTTCCTTTCCGTCACTGCGTCCAATGGCCTTCAGCGCGCCCCGTGCAAACGCCACGCGCCATGCAAGGTGCAGATCATCTCCAGCTTTCCTTTTGGTTCCGAGTGATTGGCCATTCAAGAACAACTCTACCTCTTCGCAATTGGTGTATGCCCACACATCGATCGCATCGCCTTCGTTCCAATTCCAATGCGGGAAAACATGCAAAACCGGTTGGTCCGTCCACTCGCTTTGGTACATGTAATAGGCATCTTTGGGAAAGCCCGCGAGATCGACGATGCCGAAATAAGAGCTGCGCGAGGGCCAGCCATAAGGTGTGGGTTCGCCGAGATAATCGAAGCCGGTCCACACATACATGCCGGACAGAAAAGCATGCTTTTTTACGATCTTCCACGTCTCTTCGTGGGTTGAACCCCAGGGTGTGCTGCAGTTGTCATACGCCGAGCAAGTATTGTCCGGGTTTCCTTCATCAAAAGGCTTGTCCCACCGCTCCGGCCAGCGGCGGATGCTGTCGGCAGGCATGTCATAATGCCCTCGCGTTGCGAGAGCCGAGGTGGTTTCGGTGGCAATGAATTTCTTACCCGGATAGATTTTCGGGAAGTCGGGAAAAATATTCTGCTTGTAATTGTATCCGATCAAATCCAGCGCGCCGGATTTGATGACGGGATTCGCAGGATCCTGGTCGTTGCACGCCGCAGTGACGGGCCGCGTGGGATCGAGCCCTCTGACGATGGCTGCCAGCTTGCTGGCGATAACAATGCCGCTGCTGTCATTCCGGTTCCATTGTTCCATCACCTCGTTTCCAATGCTCCAGATGATGACACTGGGATGATTGCGGTCGCGCAAAATCATGTCCTCCAAATCGCGCTGATGCCATTCATCCCAGTTCATCGCGTAGTCATATTCCGTCTTTTTCTTTTTCCACATGTCAAAGGCTTCATCCATCACGATGAAGCCCATTTCGTCACACAAATCCAGCAGCTCCGGCGCCGGCGGATTGTGCGACGTGCGGATGCTGTTGACGCCCATGTCTCGCATGATTTCGAGTTGGCGCTGCAGCGCCCGGCGATTGACCGCGGCGCCGAGACAGCCGAGATCGTGATGATTGCAAACGCCCTTGAGCTTGACCGGTTTACCATTCAGAAAGAAACCGTTGTCGAACTCGAACGAAAAAGTGCGGATGCCAAATGTCGTGACATAATCATCGCAAACGCGGCCGTTGCATTCGATGGTTGTAACCGCCTGGTAGAGTTGGGGAGATTCAATCGACCACAATGCCGGATTCATGACGGTAAGCTGCTGTACAATTTCGCAGACTGAGTCCTTGAGCGCAACACCGGCAGATTTCACCGCGGTGACTTGTTTGCCATTCTGGTCAAAGACAGCCGTTTTCAGTGTGATCGGCTGATCCTGCGGTGACGCATTCCGCACTTTGGTTTGGATCGAGACCTTGGCTGATTGCTCGCTCACTTCGGGCGCCGTGACAAAGGTGCCCCAGTGATCGACGTGAACTTTCTCGGTGGTCACCAATCTAACATTCCGATAGATTCCTGAACCGGAATACCAGCGCGAATTGGGTTGTTGCGAGTTGTCGACTTTCACCGCCAACACGTTGTTTTGCGTTCCGTAGTTCAAAAACGGCGTCAGCTCATAACGAAAAGAGCTGTAACCATACGGCCGTTGGCCCAAATAGTGGCCGTTAATCCACACTTCACTGTTGCGGTAAACGCCGTCGAATTCAATGAAAGTCAGCTTGTCCTTGTCCACTTCAGGCAGCGTGAATGTTTTGCGATACCATCCGATGCCGCCAGGCAAAGCGCCGCCGCCGGGAGTCGCAGGATGATCTTTGCTGAAATTGCCTTCGATGCTCCAGTCGTGCGGCAGAGCAAGTGTTCGCCATTGCAAATCGTCCAGCCCGGTCTCCTGCCCGTTGGTGATCTCGCCCAGTTGGAATTTCCAAGTCTTGCCGAAGTTTTCGATTTTTCTGTTTTGGGATGAAGATGACGTGCATACAGTTGACAATAAAGCCGGGAGAATGAGCAGACAAGAACCAAGAAGGCATGTCACAGATTTCAACGTTGGCGTTTTCATCGTCAGTATTCCTCGTTTGCGACGCCGACCAATGATTCCATTGGGAACATTTCGCATCACTCAGGCTCAACTCGACACATTCACTGCTCAACATTCTTCCGCACTTTCCAGGTTACCGTAGTGGGAAGTGAATTGCCGGCGAAACTAAAGGCGCCATTTTTGCTGGTGAGAGTTATTTTGCGCAGCACCTGGTCTGCAGGCAGACAAACCAACCCTTGCGCGGTTAGCGCATCATTGGCGTAAACCACCAGTTCGATTTGCGACCAGTCCATCTGCGCCGTTGATTGCGCGAGCTTGAGGTGCGGAATCACCGCTCCTTCTTTCACCAGCACGACGATGGGAATCTCGCCGGCCTGTATGTTGTGCCAACCGCCGGCGTAGATTTTTTTGGTTTGATAGTCAATCCATTGACCCGGTGGCAGGTAAACGTTGCGCGCAGTGACATTTTCAAACAACGGCGCGACCAGCATGTCCGAGCCAAACAAGTATTGATCATCCACTTCCCATGAACCGGGATCATCCGGGAACTCCACGAATAGGGCGCGCACCATCGGTAGACCGCGTTCGGTGCAATCTTTCGCCTGGGCATAGACGTAAGGCATGAGCTTGTATTTCATCTCGCCGGCCTTGCGGAAGGCATTCATGAAATCTTCACCATATTCCCACGGCTCTTTGGGCGGCGCGCCGTGGCTGCGTGTATGAGAGGTGAGGAAGCCGAACGGCGCCCAGCGGCGATAAATGTCTTCCGGCGTGCGATGGACAAATCCGCCGATGTCATGCGCCCAGAATGAAAATCCCGAGAGTCCAAATGACAAACCCGCGCGCAGTGTTGCGGCCATCGCGGTGTTGGTGTTGGCGGGATCGCCACCCCAATGCACCGGATAGCGCTGGCTGCCGGCCCAGGCACTGCGCGCCCAAATGATCGTCTCGCCGGTGATCTGTTTGGTGATTTCAGCAACCGCCTTGTTATAACGCAGGGGATACAGATTGTGCTCGTAAAAACCGGTGCGACCTGAAGCATAAATTCCATCGGGAGGTGCAGCCTCGCCAAAATCGACTTTGATGACACCGACGCCTTGCTGCAGCAAGCCGCCGATTTTGTCCTGATACCATTTGATCGTCGCTGGATTCGACAAATCGAGAACAGCGTCTTCGTAAGGCAGATTGCCTTTGCGATCCTTCACAAAAAGATTCTTTTGTATGATTTCAGGAAATAACGTGTTCTTTGGCGTGAAATAGGGCAACTGCCACAGGCAAGTTTGGATGCCCATCTTTTTGAAGTCGGCCATCATTTGCGCGGCATTGTCGAAGCGCGATTTGGAAAACTGGTAATCACAGCGCCAATCGGTTTCAAACCAGCCAGTGTCGAAATGAATCACATCGCACGGGATTTTGTTGTCGCGAAGTTTTCTGACAACCGAGCGGCCTTCGGCTTCGGAGAAGTAGGTGATGCGGCTCATCCAGAAACCGAATGACCACAACGGCGGCATGGCGGCTTTGCCGGTGAGATCGGTGTATTCATCGAGAATGTCCTTGGGGCTGCCGAGAAAAACGAACAGGTCAAGCTCATCGTCGCCCATCATCAGCGCCATGTTGCCGCTGTAATACTTGCCGAAATTGCAGGTGATCGGCGAAGAGGTGTGCATGAACATCCCGTAGCCGCGACTGCTCATGAAAAATGGAATGGGCTTGTACATCGTCTCGTTTTGCACGCCGTTGGAATCGTCCGTCCACAAAACTACTTTCTGGCCGCGCTTGTTGAATGCCGTGAACGACTCGCCGCAGCCGAAGATTTTTTCATCGGGTGAGAGCGAAAACACCGCTGCCATGCTCGTGGAATAATCAGAAGCGCGGCGAACATAACAGAAAGGCAGCAACGGCGTGAACGTTTCTGCGCCATCGTTGATATGAATCGTGCGCGTGAGCAGCTTTCCAGCGCCATCGCGTATCTCAATGTGCCAGGGCGCTTCGCGGATGATGACCGAACCGTATGGGCTGGTGTAAAGATGGCCGCCATTAATTTTACTGTATCGCCAGGCGCTGTTGTCCAGCGGCGCTTTGCCGTTGACCAGCATGAGAGATTCCTGCTCCGGCATGATCTGAAAGCGCGAGCTTGCCCGCATGCGGATCGTGCGCGCCGAGACAAACTCAACCGAAAAAGGCAGCGCCGGTGCAGCGGCATATTCAACCGTCGGGAACTCATTGGCAGCGGCTCGCTGCAAGACGGCTAACATGTTGTTGAAAGCGTGGCGCGTGGCGTATTCATAGCGCCGGTAAGTCAGCTCACCCTTGCCGGTTTTCGGATCAAAGGCGGAAAGGCTGTCCGCTACATAATAAGTATTTGAGAAATTTCGAAAATCATCGCTGATATCAATCGGCTCATTCAACAGATGTTGATTCTTATCTGGTGAATGCATCGGAATCTGCGCCAAGGCGGTGGTGTGTATCCACGCGCTTGCAAGCACCGCAATGGCAAAGGAACAGAGTCGATCATAGATGCCTGGTCTGTGGTTCATAAAATCCCGCTTATGGTTTTATGTTCAACTTGTAAATCTCGCTGCCCGCCAACAAGAATGCGCCGGAGCCATACTCTTGAAAGTTTTCCCTCGTGACTTTGTCCGGCGCGGCGCCAATCGGCTGCACCCATTGCAGTTTGCCTTCAGCCGTCACCCACGAATTCAGACCTTGCCAAGCCTTTTTCACGACGGGCAAATATTCGTCTTTACTCAAGAGTCCGTTGTTGATGCCCCACGCCAAGGCATAACAAAAAAACGATGAACCGCTGGTCTCCGGATGCGGCACTTCCTTGGCATCCAGCAAACTGGGCCGCCACAAGCCGTCTTCTCCTTGAATTCTCTTGATCGCGGCGGCCATTTCCTGCAGTAATGCCACATAGCGATCGCGGAAAGGATCATCCTTTGGGAGGTATTGCAGCACTCGCACGGTGCCTGCCATCACCCAACCGTTGCCTCTCGCCCAAAAAGTTTTGCTGCCATTGGGTGTTTTCTTGTCGAAATAGGATTGGTCTCGAAAGAACAGGTGTTCTTCCTTGTCATAGAGAAAATCGTGTGTATCCCAAAACATGGTGTTGAGAAATCCGAGATAGCGATTGTCACCAGTTGCCGCCGCCAGCCTGGCCAGCACCGGTGGCGCCATGAATAGCGCATCGCACCACCACCAATCCTCGCGGCCGGACTTGGGGTCGGCGATGAGCGAATCAAACGTGCTCTGGACGTCCGCGATCATCCCGGGCTTTTGCATGATTTCATAGATTTCCAGAAACGTCTGGCCGCGGGCATGATCGTCGGCATGCCGCAGTCGCCTGGCCAGTTTCCAGTCGCATGATTCCGACCAGGCGATGGCGGCATCGAGGTATTTCTTTTCCTGCGTCGTTCGGTAGGTCGCCATCACGCCGGTGTAGAAAGCGGCGCGCGCCCAGTCATTCTCATTGCGTTCATTGAGCGCCACGGGATTCTGCAGTTGCCAGTCGCAGACTTTTTTCATCACTGTGGAGGCAAATGACTGTGAGAAGACATTCATCTCCCTCTCCTGGCTGCGCGTCACTGTGCTGATGATCGCTGCGAATACAAGAATCAAGCAGAAAGGGCCGAAAAGTTTTCGCATGTTGCTCAAGCCTCGTTTGGTGAATCAGGTGATTGGACGAGTGCGGGAGGAGCCTCGGATTTCTTTCACAAGACCAGCGTGACAATCGAATGCGCCGGACTATTCGTTTTCACCGCCTGGTTTTCAATCCAAGCATGAAACGCGATATCCTTTTCCGTTTGATTCATCACCACCACGGCAATTTTCCCGTCAGGATTGAGAAATGCCGTTGCCAAAAGATCATCGTGATTGGAAGAACAAATGATGCGCTTGGCGCCGGGGCGGAGGAATTTCGAAAAATGCCCGAGATAGTAAAAAGAATTCATATAGGTCAGCTCGCCGGTTTTGGTGTTACAGATAATCGGCGCCATGCAAAAATTGCCGACGTGGTTCGGACCGCCGCGCTCATCGAGAATGACATTCCAAGCCACCCAACCTGAAGCCCAGTTGTTCAAATCCATGATGATCGACTTGCCAAAGAACTCGCCCCATTGCCAGTCTTTGACTTTGTTCGCATCGAAATTGGCCTCGGTGCCCTCCGTGAAGACCAGCTCCTTGTCCGGATAAGCGTCATGCACCAGCCGGACGTTGTCGAAATGATCACCAACGTACCAATGAAAGCCGGCGCCCCACACATACTTCGACGCCACCGGATCGTCGTAAACAACTTTTGCGCGTTGATACATGATGCCGCGGTTGTGATCCCAGATCATCAGCTTGAGGCGCGACAAGCCGGCGCGTTCCAATGCCGGCCCGAGATGGTATTTCACAAAATCCCGTTCTTCCGTCGCGGTGAAGATGCACGATTCCCAGGTTTGCACGGCCATCGGCTCGTTTTGCACGGTCAACCCCCAAATCGGCACGCCGGCTTTTTCGAACTCCTGAACGAAGCGGACGAAATAGTTCGCCCAGGTTTGGTTGTATTCCGGCCGCAATTTGCCGCCCTGCAGCATGTTGTTGTTGGTTTTCATCCACGCCGGCGGACTCCAGGGAGAAGCGAACAATTTGAACTCGGCGCCGGCCTGCGCGAATGCGGCTTTGATGAAAGGAATCTTGTATTTCAAATCCGGCGCAATGCTGAAGTGTTGCAAACTGCTATCGCCGGGAATTTCCGCATAGGTGTAGCTTGAACTGGAAAAATCGCAACTGTGAATATTCGTCCGGCACAGCGTGAAGCCGATGCCCTGCGCTTTGTCAAAAAAGGCGGTGAGGATTTCCTGTTGTTGTTTCGCGGGCAATTTGTAAAACGTCTCAGCGGAGGCATCCGTCAGCGCGCCACCGATACCGACGAGGGTTTGAAACGTCTTGTCCTTGTCGAGGATAATGGTCGGCGTGTGCTCATCCGGTTGTTCGAGCGGGAGAAAGGTCAGCGGCTCTTTTTTTGTGATTCTGTCGTTCGTTGCCTTGGCGGTGACATAAACCTCGGCTTTGCTCCACTGCCTCGCGGCAGAAGCATTGACATCTTGAGGTCCGTCCAACGCCTGCGCGGCAGCATAGGTCGAGAACGACACAATCAGCGTCAGGCAAAGGGCAGTGAGTTGTTTGGTAAATGGCAGCATGGCGTTTCTCCAGAGCAAATAGTGAGTTCTGTTTCAACAGTCACAGAAAGTCCGACGCTGGCATGTGCGTGGGTGTTGGCTGCACTGCTTCAGGCAAACGGCGCGGTCCTGCGCTGTAAAGCAGAGCTTCGCGTCTGCCCATTCTTTCTCTGAACTTCTCGAGTTGAGTTGATTGTGCTGATCACCGCTGCTCCTGTTTTTTCTCGTACTCTGCATTGGAGTTTCTAAAAGCGAGTAGGAGTAAGAACAACAAGCCCTACCTCACCAGGGCCAGCTTCCGGGTGAGTGTGGTTTGCGAAGTCGAAAGCCGATAGACGTAAGTGCCGCTCGCCAGGCCTGCTGCATCGAAATCGACCGAATGCTTGCCGGCGGCCTGGAAGTCATCCACCAATACTGCCAACCGCTGGCCGTTCATGTTGAAAAGCTCGAGGCGCACACGCAGGTTTGCCGGCACTTCATAAACGATGCGCGTGCCTGCCTTGCACGGATTGGGGAAATTGGCTTCCAGGCGAAAGCCGCGCGGCCCCTCTGGCACTGCCGGCGCGCTGACGGAAGTCACGCCGTGGAGCTTGATCAACTCGATGCCTGCACCGATGCCGAGATCGCGCGAATACTGCTGGTCATTGGCGTTATTCCAATGCTCGTGCACGCCCAGGCTGGCAAGCACAATTCCGTCTTTTTCAGGATCATACTTGATGCCAGCGGGCCAGGTGCTCGAGTCCGCAGCTTGATGGAGATGATCATCAACGCCCACCATTTGCGGATAGGTTTCCGCATGCTGGTCGCCGGTGAATTCGGCCTTGAGAAGATCAAAACAGACGGATTCCAGCGCCACCTGATCCTGCGACATGAGGATCGAAGAGGGCCAGTCATTGTTGAACGGCGCCATTTTGAATTTGACCGGACGAAGATTCGCGCCGGGTCCGCCCCACAGACCATCCACGACATTGAGAATGGTGTTGCCTCCCAACTTCTCGTGTCCCATCAAATCAACCAACACGCGATAAAGCCCGTAGCCGTCGCGCTGGGGAGCGGCGGTCGGCAGGCCGTCAGGATTGACCAAGCCGTTGTGGACGTGCAAAGCGTTGGTGCGGGTATGCGAGCCGAAATGGCATTTGGCCAACAGCGTCACGCCGGCTCTTTCGTGCACCTTCAGCGCGGCGAGGTTGATCATGTAATCGGCTTGTTCAATGACCGCGTACAGCTTGTCATCGTAAATAGGAACGCCCTTGGTGGCATCGCCCCAATCACCGGAACGCAACACCGCGCCGCGATCGGAATAGAACAAACTCGCCCGGCTGCCGGCCAGCGATTTGGTGCGGCCGTTGCCTCCCACGCTCGAAATGTACTTCACGTTGGGAAATTCAGTGTGCCAGATGTCCCAGTAGTCATTGGGCACACTCTGAATCGGATCGCCCACTGAGATGTTTTCCTGCGCAACGCCGGCGACATTGACCAATTGCCGCAAAATGGCGAGCACCGGCTGCGGCGAGGTTTTGGCCATGGTGTAGTTGCTCAAGCCGCTATAGTTGTGAGAGCCGTCCACCGGCGTGCTCACCGCATTGGTCTTGATGAAAATCTTCTGGCCGGGTTGATAACCCACCGCGCCCCTGCCCTTGTGCTGGTTGAAATGAATGAACAGCGCGTTCCAGGCCGCGCTCACCGAAGGCTCGCCGGTCAGGCTCAGCAAAGATCGGTCGATCATTGCCTGGATGACATTCATATTGGAGTTTTTGGGCTCGTGGTAGGCTTCTCCCCAATTATCATTTCTGCAACTCTCGTTCGTGGCCTCCGGATTCCACGCCCAAACCACCCGTCCGGGAAAGATTCCCTGGCCATTTCCCATGGGCTGATTGGACGGATCCCGCGAGCGGGAATCGGCATAGACAAAGGGCTGGTCGGCTTGCAAAGCAAGGAATCCGCTGATTGCCGCAAGAATCAGAAACAGTGCGGCGATCGCGTAGCGCGCGCTCCGCCAATGCGCCTTGGCCTTGACCAAGGCCAATGCCGAAGCGGCCAGGCCGAGTATGTAGAGCACAAAAGCAGAGGCTACCGGAAAGGCGGCACGCATGCAGGGATAGGCGGCACGGCTCGGTTTGGGAATGACGCGGACAAGAAACCAGATCAAAGCGCCGAGTCCGATGAGATGGAAATATAGTCTTCCAAAGGTCAGGCGCTTAGAAGATTGATCTGTGGATGATTCGGATTGCTTGGGGTTCGCATTCATGATCATTTTCTCCAATGCCCGGTTGCCAATGAGATCGTACGGTTGGAATTGCGCGCGGAAGAATTGTCCAAGAACGGTTGCGGCGGCATTGCCAAGTTAACTTTTCCTGCAAGAAATTCAACAGGCAGTTTGCATCTTGGTTGTTCCGGCAGACTGCCCGCAGCCCGGCGTTTGAAGGAGCGGCGTGGAAAAACGCTCGCCCGAGAGCAAGGGCGCCGATCGGACGCGGCTCATGCGGGGCCATTGACGTTGTGGCTGCGGATCGTTATCTTCTTTCGCGAAAATTCACCCGCATGATCCGGCAGATTGTCTCAGCCAGGACGGATGACGGCAAGCAGAGTTGTGATCACCAGGTCGCCGGGTCGCCGTGACTCATTCCCTATCACGTGCCTGTTGCCATGAACCTTCCTCACCACAAGGTGCTTTCCCATGCCGAACAAGTACCTAGCCTTTGATTTGGGGGCGGAAAGCGGTCGCGCGATTTTGGGGACACTGGCCGGCGACCACATTTCACTCACGGAAATCCACCGTTTCGAAAACTCTCCCATCATGCAGGCAGGCCATCTCCGCTGGCAGGCCGGCGGGCTGATGAGCGAATTGCAACAGGGCCTCACGCGCGCCGCGCAGCAGGGCCACCGGGACATTGCCGCGATCGGCATCGACACGTGGGGCGTTGATTTTGGCCTGTTGGATCGCAACGATCGGTTGCTCGAAGATCCGGTGGCCTATCGCGATGCCCGCACCAACGGCATGGTCGAACGCGGCTTCGAGCTGATTCCGGCGGCCGAGCTGTATGCCCTCACCGGCATTCAAATCATGCCGATCAACACGCTTTATCAATTGCTGAGTCTGGTCGAAGCAAAAGCTGCGGTGTTGCAAGCGGCTGAGAGCTTGCTTTTCGTGCCGGATCTCTTCAACTTCATGCTCACCGGAGCGAAAGCCGCGGAATACAGCATCGCCTCGACGTCGCAATTGCTCCACGCCAAAACCAAAGTCTGGGCCGGTGAAATTTTTGCCAAGCTCAACCTTCCGCTGCGCCTCATGCCTCCCATCATCATGCCCGGAACGAAACTGGGAAAACTGCTGCCGCCGGTCGCCACGGCGACGGGACTGCGAACGGCGGAGGTGATCGCCTGCGGCGGGCATGACACGGCGTGCGCGGTGGCCGCCATTCCGGCGCGCGCGGCCAACTGGGCCTACATCAGCTCGGGCACGTGGTCGCTGGTGGGAGTTGAACGCGATGAACCGATTGTCGACGAGCGTGGCCGCAACTACAACTTCACCAACGAAGGCGGGCTGAACAACAAAATCCGCTTTCTGCGCAACACCATGGGACTCTGGCTGTTGCAGCGCTGCCGCAAAGACTGGGCAGCAGCAGGCGAGGCGCATGAATACGCCGAGTTGATCGCGCTGGCCGAGCGTGCGCCGGCGTTTCACGCGATCATCGATCCGGACGCGCCCGTCTTCATCAATCCGGACAACATGCCGCAGGCGATTTCAGACTTCTGCCGGCAGACGCAGCAAACCCCGCCCGCATCCAAAGGCGCTTGCGTCCGCACGATTCTGGAAAGCCTGGCCTTCCGATACCGCTTCATCATCGCCAGAATCAACGCCGTCAGCGCGGAACCGGTGGAGGTCATTCACCTGGTCGGCGGCGGCTCGCAAAACGAGTTGCTCAACCAATTCACAGCGAACGCCACCGGCCTGCCGGTGATTGCCGGTCCGGTCGAGACCACCGCGCTCGGCAATGTCATCAGCCAGGCAATTTCATGCGGCGAGATCGCGAACTTCGACGAAGGCCGCACGCTGGTGCGGAATTCGTTTCCGCTCAAGGAATATCTGCCGCGCGAGGTCGATCGCTGGAGCGAGGTTTATCAAAAAATCAAGCCGCTGCTGCGCTGAAGCGGCCAGCCCGCCCTGCTCGCACCGCTGGCAGAGCTGCCGCGCAGTTGCAGCGTGCCGAGGGAAGCAGTGGTTTTGTCGGACGGCGATAAATGATCCGGGCAGGCGCAGTGGCCTGCGCGAAACAATGCTCTTCACCAATCTCTGCGTTATAAGACTGAAGGAGGAAATTGATGCGCAAAAGTTCCTGTCTGCTGATGCTGGCCGCTGCCACGGCGCTGCTGTCCTCATGCAGCCAAGCCGGCAAGGGAAAAATCACCCTGGCTGTGATTCCCAAAGGCACGACCCACAGCTTCTGGCAATCCGTGCATGCCGGCGCCGTCAAGGCCGGGCGCGAGCTTGGCGTTGAAATCGTTTGGGTCGGGCCGGAACGTGAAGATGCGCGGCAGCAGCAGATCAGCATCGTTGACAATCAAGTCATCAATCAAGTCAGCGGCATCATTCTCGCGCCGCTGGATGACGTGGCGCTGCGCCGCCCCGCCAAGGCCGCGGCGGACAAAAACATTCCGGTGGTGATTTTTGATTCTGATCTGCAGGATGCCCAGGACTTCACGGTCAGCTTCGTGGCAACCGACAACTACGCCGGCGGGCAGCTTGCGGGAAGGAATCTCGGCGAGATGCTGGGAGGGCAGGGCAAGGTCATCATGCTGCGCTATGCCGAAGGCTCGGCCAGCACCGAAAAGCGCGAGGCCGGCTTTCTGGATGCCATTGCCGCATTTCCCGGGATCACGGTGGTGAGCGCGGATCAATATGCCGGGCCCACCGCCACATCGGGACAACAAGCGAGTGAGAATCTGCTTCTGCGTTTCAAAGATGCACAGGGCAAACTCACGGTGGACGGTATCTTCACGCCGAACGAGTCTTCCACGTTCGGCATGTTGCAGGCCCTGCGCCGCAATCGTTTGACAGGCACGGTGCGTTTCATCGGCTTCGATGCCAGCGCGCCGCTGGTGGAAGCCCTGGCCAACGAGGAGATCAACGGCTTGGTGGTGCAGAATCCGTTTAACATGGGTTATCTCAGCGTCAAAACCATGTTCGATCATCTCCACGGCCGGCCGGTTGAAAAGCGCATCGACACCGGCGTGGCATTCGTCAGCCGCGCGAACATGAACGCGCCGGAGATGCAGCAGTTGATCAAGCCGGATTTGAGCCAATGGTTGAACTAGCTCCGTCCTCTGTGCCGGCTGCGGCAGTGCGCCTGGCGATGCGCGGCATCCACAAGCGCTTCGGCGCAACCGTGGCCCTGGCGCAGGTGGATTTCGAAGTGCGTGCCGGTGAAGTGCATGCGTTGGTGGGCGAAAATGGCGCCGGCAAAAGCACGCTGATGAAAATCCTGTCCGGCGCGCTGCAGCCCGAAGCCGGCAGCATGTTGCTGGCAGGCCGGCCATATCAACCGCGCAGTCCGCTGCAAGCCCGCCGGCAGGGCGTGGGCATGATCTATCAGGAATTGTCGCTGGCGCCGCATTTGACCGTCGCCGAAAACCTCCTGCTCGGCATGGAGCCCGCCACGTTCGGCTTCATCAAACGGCGCGAAGTGCGCGAGCGCGCGCGGACCGCCTTGCAGCATTTTGACCATCCTGAAATCAAGCCCGAGGCACGTGTGCGGGAACTATCGCCCGGTGCGCGGCAACTCGTCGAAATCGCCCGCGCGCTGGCAATGGGATGCACCGTGCTCGTCTTTGATGAACCCACCAGCAGCCTTTCGCAAAGAGACATTCAAAGCCTGTTTCGCATCATTCGCGACCTCAAGCGCAAAGGCCTCGCCATCATCTACATTTCCCATTTTCTCGAGGAAGTCGAGGAGATTGCCGACCGGTTGACGGTGCTGCGCGACGGCCGGGTGGCGGGCACGCGCGACACCGCCGAGGTCACGCCTGATGAGATCGTGGCCATGATGGTGGGCCGCACGGTGCACGAGTTGTATCCGCGCTCGCCACGGCAGCGCGGTGAGCTGGTCTTGGAGGTCAAGCATCTCAGCGGCGTGGCAAAGCCGAAAGACGCCAGCCTCACGCTCTATCGCGGCGAGGTGCTGGGGCTGTGCGGACTGGTGGGCGCAGGGCGCACGGAATTATTGCGCGTCCTGTTCGGCCTGGAGGCCGTGCGCAGCGGTGAGATCAAGATTGGGGTTTATGCGGGTCCGGCCTCGCCGCTCACCCGCTGGCAGCAAGGCGTGGGACTGCTCAGCGAAGATCGCAAAGAAGAAGGCCTCGCACTCAACCTTTCGCTGGCCGACAATGTCACGCTTTCGCAGCTTGCGGGCCTGGGTCCGTGGGGATTGATTCTGCCCAAGCAGCAAGCCGCCGCCGCGAACAAATGGATTGCCGCAATGGGCATTCGCTGCCGCGAGGCGCAACAAAGAGTCTCGGACCTTTCCGGCGGCAATCAACAAAAAGTGGCGCTCAGCCGCTTGCTGCACCACGACGTTGACATTCTCTTGCTGGACGAACCCACGCGCGGCATCGATGTGGCCGCCAAAGCCAAGATCTATGAAGTCATCGATCACCTGGTTTCAGCGAGTCATCCCCAGCCTAAGGCCGTGCTCATGGTCAGCAGCTACCTGCCGGAGCTGCGCGGGATTTGCGATCGCGTGGCAGTGATGGCACGCGGCAAACTCAGCGCGCCGCGCCCCGTCGCGGAAGTCGATGAACACCAATTGCTGCTGGCAGCCACCGGACAATCAGACTGGAATTGAGGTGACAACTGTGCACGCGATGAAGTCGGCAACGCCGCCCGGCGCAACGAGCAAATGGCACTTCTTCGACAAATTCGGCCCGCTGGTGGCGCTGGTGGTGGTTTATGTCTTTTTTGCCATTCTGAATGACAAGATCACCAGCTTGAGCGCGGTGGAAACCATGGTGCAGCAAACCGTGATCGTGGGCGTGGCCGCGATCGGCATGACGCTGGTGATCATTTCCGCCGGCATCGATCTCTCCGGCGGTTCCCTCATCGCGTTCAGCTCAGTGGTCATCGCGCATTTGATGGTCGCGTACGGCATGCGTCCGGGCGTGGCTGCACTCGCCGGGATTGCGGCGGGCACGCTATGCGGCTGGTGCAACGGGATGTTGATCACGCGCCTCAGGCTGGTGCCGTTCATTGTCACGCTCGGCACGTTGCTCATCGTGCGCGGCTTTGCCAAGGGCATCGCGAACAGCATGCAAATCAACGCCGGGCAAAGCTGGCTGAGCAATCTTCTGGCGGTGCTGCCGCCCGAACGCAAATGGCTGCTCGTGCCGCCCGGCGCCTGGCTCATGATCGTGTTGGCGCTTGTCGCCGCGGCCTTGCTGCGCTACACCAAACTCGGCCGGCATATTTTTGCGATCGGCTCGAATGAACGCACCGCGCAACTGTGCGGCATTGCCGTCGATCGCGTCAAAGTGACCGTCTATGCCATTGCCGGCGCCTGCGCGGGCTTGTCGGGTTTGATGTTGATGTCGTATCAGGAGCAGGGCGATCCCACGGCTGCCGTGGGTTTGGAGTTGGACATCATCGCGGCGGTGGTGATCGGCGGCGGCAGCCTTTCCGGCGGCGAGGGTTCGATTGCGGGCAGCTTGATCGGCGCGATCATCATGACCATCATTCGCACCGGTTGCCAGTTGAATGGCTGGGCGCCGTGGATTACGCAAGCTGTCACCGGTTGCGTTATCGTGATTGCAGTCGCGGTGGATCGCCTGCGGCACCGCGCGGCGAATTGAGGCTGCGCTGCTTGGTGAATTGCGGTGAAAAGAATTGTCGGCGTGCAAACTGCATCCCATCAACCCCACCATCAAAAAAACCGTGGAGACGCGGAGAAAAGCCGTAAAGCGCTCAAAGTTGGAATAGAATTCTAAAAGTTCATGGCAGAATAATTTGCCGACAGAACGATGCAAACTTGTTTTGCCGATAAATCATCCTGCCAAAGTTTTTGCGGCGATGCTCGATCAATTCGAAGCATTTCGGTGGGAAAATTCTATCGCCGATGGTCACCGCAGACACCGAGTTTCGCCAAACAGTTATTTACTGCTTCGCGGAAGATTTGATTTGCAGTTTGTCTACAAATCAGGGTGGAACGTGCAGTGGAATTCTGTTGCACCGACAACCAACTCCCAAGGGGCGAAATGTAGCAGCGAAGGGCAACGCCCTGGAAAAGCCGTATTCAGGAGAAATCTCCAAGCCCCGGCGGGGCGCCATAAAGCCAGGCCAGGAATGCCACCCCTGCAGGGCTAGGCGCGAGAGATTCTATCGGTTTCCAGGGCGCTGCCCGTGGGCGATTCCATACGACCTCGTTGGGGTCAAGCTGGCCTTCTATCACGATGAGAGTATGCAAGCCACAAGGCGCGCAAAGTCAGAATAGAATTCCGAAAGATTCCCGACCACTAAGCAACCGCTTGCACCGCGCAGAGCGCGGTGTTTTGAAATCAAGAGAGTCCTTCTCCGCGTTCTCCCCGTCCTGGCGGTGAGCTTCTGAGGTGTATGGCAAGGGCGTGTGCCCCAGTCTTCACAGGATCTCACGGGATGACAACTGAATGACAGCGGTGGTGAATACCTCGTGCAAGACAAAAGTGTTGGAATTGGGCTTATTGCTGCCAGGAGGGCATCAGATTTCAGCTTGTCTGAAATCTGGCGTAGGCTTTTATGCAAAGAAATAACTCCACGTGCTCCGCGACTCAGCGGTGAGTTACGCTTTTTCTTTCATTCCAGTTTGAGGCGTTTTGTTCCTTCCCGGCCTCACTGTTTGATCTCGGCCAGCAAATCGAAGCGCAGGCCGCTGGCACCTTCGCCGCGACCGGTCTGCTTGCGTGCGCCCAGCCAGGTGAAGACTCTGCCGCCGAGCCAGCGCGTGCGCTGATAGGCCTGGCTCACCACTGCGCCGGCGCGCGGCACTTCCTCCTCGTGCACGAAGTAGGCACGCGGCAAGCCATGGCGCAGCAGGGTGGTGCGCGGCCGCACTTTTTCCGCTTTCGGCGGATTCGGATCGCCGGGAAGGAATCGCGGCAAGGCGGCGCGCTGCAATTGAATCTCCCGCACGCTGCCCTCGACATGCACCGGGATGAAGGGAATCCAGTGCTCGGGCACCGTGTTCATCACCTGATAACGGATCGGCGCTGCCGGCGGATTCGGCGGAGCCGGCGGCGGGCCGGCCAGTTGCTCCAACCATTGCCGCAGCTCGCGTGCTGCTTCGCTGCCGGGCTTGGGCGCGCCCGAAGGCAGCGCAATGCGACGCTCGATGCCCCACACCATATTCGCCATCTCATCACGAATGAAAGCGACTTCCTCGAGCGCTGGCCCCTCCTGCACCTTCGGCACGGTCGGCAGCAAAACCAGTCGCGCCGGCGCCGGTGGCTGCTCAGCAGTTGCAGGCGTGAGCGTGAACATGCCCCACTTTTGCCAATCGGTCGCCGGTTGCTCGAGCACCGGCTCGATCCAAAAACGCTCGCCAAACACATTGGTCAGCGCAATGCCCTTGACCTCACTCACCGTTCCGAGCGGAACAGTGTAGGGCAGGACGAACCAGTCATTCGCATAGACCAAACCAAACTCGAGTAACAGCAGCTTGCCGAGATCAGTGGTGTCCGGCCGCACCTCGCCGAAATTGGTTTGCCGGTCTTCAAACGCCCACCAGCGCGTGTTGGGCATGCCCTCGAACATGACGGCAGTGGGAATAAACGTGTGCACTTCGCGGCGGGGTGGCTGCGGCGCTGCCGGCGGGTCGCCGAGCGATGGCTCAGCGGGCCGGCGCTCGAGCGCATACCAATCAAGATTGCCCTGGTAATACTCCTCGGCGCGCATGACCAGCTCAGCCTCGCCTTGTGGTGCGGCGCAACCGAATTGATATTCAAGGCGGCTGGGCTGCCAAGCGGTGTCTGCGTTCTGCTCCGGTTGCATGATCAGGCCGGCGAACCAGTCTTGCAACCGCTCCGCCAGCGCCACGAGTTTGGACTCGTCAGCCGGATTCGCGCCGATGCCGTCATAAACGCTGTGCGCCGGATCGACGAGATATTCGAGCAAAGCGATGCCATCCATGGCTCGTTCTGCGGCAGCGCCGGCCTGTTGCCAAGCCTCGAGGTGAGCGCACACCGCCGCGTCCGCCTTTTGCGCAGGATCAGGAACCAACACAGCATAGGCCGTGCGATAGGCAGCGCGATAGTCGGCGGAAAGACCGCCAGGTTTGGCGGCCTCGCGCGCCAGCAATTTCAGCCAGCGCCGCCCCACTGCCAAACGCAGATCGAGCGAAAGATATTGCGTACCGGCGCGCAACGGAACCGGCCGGCGTTCCACCACGGCCTCGAGCGGTTCCTCGGGTTTGAGATCCTCCACCGCCGCCGCACCGGCTTGAAAACGATTGAGACTCGCGATTTCCACACAGACGCGCGCCAGCACCGGCGAACCCGCATCGTCTCCTTGAAATTCGCCCATTTGCCATTGCCGCGAGAGCAGCCACAGCGCATCACGCACCTCGGCGCGCAGGGCGCGGTCGAAATCGTGCGTGCGCGGCCGGCCTTCGAGCCGGTTCCATCGCGTGGCAGCAGGATGCAGCCGCGCCACCACCGCCTCTGCCATGTTTGGTACAATGTAGGGCAAACCCATAGTCGTTCACTCCTTCGGCCGCTCGGCGTAGAGCTGCACATTACGCAGCAGATTGTTCGAAATCGAAATCTCCGGAAACGTGTAGGCGGACATCGTTGCCGGCAGAAACCAACTGTAGGCGGTGTTGTCGAGGTGCACCGGCTCGAGCGCGCGGCGCTTGGCAGCATCCAGCGTATCGTTCACCGCGGCGAGCAATTCCTCCCAGGACCAGGCACCATCACGCACCGCCGGCAGCACGAGCAGCCACGATTGCGGCGGCTCGCAATTGGGACGGTCGTAATGAAACGCAATGCCGGTGGTCTGGTCGGGTGCGGGAATCACCTCGGTCCATTCATCCACCAGCAGGCCGGCGACCGGTTTGGTTTTGTCGAACGGCTCAGCGAAATGCGCGGTATACAGCAGCCGGTCGCTGTTAATCTGGTGGCTTTCCGGGAATTCCAGCGCCAGCCAGGGCTCACCGGATTGAAACGGCAATTGCAGCGGCGTGAGTTCGGCGGCGGGCGCGGCAGTCAGCGCTTCGCCAAGCAGCACGGCATTCTCCCAGTGGCGCAACTTGTCACGCACGCGGGCAACGCCATGCAGCCAGTCATCCACCGGAAAGTCGCGGTCGCCGGTGTCGGTGAGATGCCGCGTCAAATCGCCCGAGGTGCTGTGCTGCCAGGCATTCGCCAACTCCTCGGCAGTCGCTTCCGGCAGCGTGATTTGGGGCACCATTTGGAAATCCTCTCCCAACAGGATTTTGCCCGCCTCTTGCAGCAATTTTACGCGCGATTCAGAGGCAGCAGCCGCGTCATGCTGCACCAACAGCGCCTCCACCAGTGCCAGGCGCTGCAGCGTGTCTTCTTTCAAACTGGACACCGCGTCGCGTAATTGCGCGCGAAACCGGGTGATCTCTCCTTCCTCGCTGGAAAAGTCCAGAGCCTCCGGATCGAAATCAGTAAGTGGCAACACGGCCCGGGCATCGCCCAGCAACACGGTGAGCGTGGCGCGCGGCCGATCCACGAGTTGCTGCAAATCGTCCCGCTTCGCAACGAAGGCCAGGCGGAGATTGTCCAGCGCGGCACGATAGTTAATCGAATCCGGTGAGGGGCTGGTGAGCAAGGTTTTGAGAATGATTTCGAGGGCTTGCAGCCGGGTGACCCGTTCGCTCTCGGTCAATGCCGCGGCCTGGGCATCATACTCGGCGAGCGCCGCGTCGAAGCGCGCCAACCGCGCGTTCCACGCCTCGACCCGCGCGGAGATTTTCGCGGCCAACGCACTGTAGGCACCGGCGCGCCATTCGAACACAAAACCGGTGCCGGTCTGCGGCAGGCGATACGCAGTGAAGCGCGCCACCGTGGCGGCAAATTGAGTCAGCACGTCATCGATGGACACGGCAGCGTTTTGCAGCGCTGCCGCGAGGTTGTCGAGCGCGGGCAGCAGTTGATTGCGCAGATCGTCGCGGCGGTCGGCCACGCGCGCCCGTGGCAGAGAGACCGCGGCTTGTTGCTCCCGAGTCGCATCGTTGGCGCGCATCAAATCCGCAGGTTGCAGCGGTCGCGAAGCCGTCAGCAGCGGCCGCAGGCTGCGCAGCAATGCCTGCAATTCGAACCAGGTGACATTGCCGTTCACGCGTTCGGTATGGCGGAGGCGGATTTCACGATCGTGGCGCGGCGCATGATGCGCGTGCAAGTAGCGGAGTATCTGATCATCCAGGTCGCCGAGCGCCTGGTCCCTGCCGGCTTCGAGGCGATAAACCAGATCGATCGGCTGCAGCGCGAGTTGCTCCTGGGTGATGAAGACAGTTTGCTCGCTGTTGCCGGCGCGATCGGTGAAAGTGACTTGACAGCCCACCAGCGCGGGAGACGGCAGCCGGTCTGCCAGCCAGGCATTGACCGCAGGCTCGGCCGCGGCCAGCGGCGTCAACGCGATCGCAGGCAGCGGGTTCGCCGGCGGTACAGGTGAGAAATGAATCGCGGTGCGCAGCGTCAAGGCGATGCCGCTGCGTGGCGTGCGGATCACTTCCGGTTCGGGGGGATAATTGCCCCGCGCAAATGCCTCGAGCGTGCCGGCGGAGCGCTCGTAATTGCCGAGCACGGCCTGATGCACGCCCTCCGCGAGCACGAGATCAGCCACCGCGTCGTTGATGTCCCGAATATGCGCCAACGCCGCGGTGAGTGCCGCTTCTTGCTCCGCAGCACGGCGCGGCAACGAGGTCACTCCGAAGGGATAGATGAATGCCGCCGTGCGTTCGGCGTGTTCCACCAGCTTCCGGCCGTCCACGACATTCATCGCTGCGATCGACTCGTGGGCCTCGCCGGTCTCCGTGTTGGTTTTGGCAATTTGATTCGCCGCCAGCGGAAAGGCGCGGCGCATATGATAGATCAAATCGCGCACCTGCAGCGGGCCGTGGTCATGCACGTGGCGTTCGAATTGATAGCCGAGCAGCGCGCCCAGCGACTGGCCGTTGCGCATGCCTTCCAGAATGCCGAGCGCCAGCCGCACGCGCCGCGAGGAGAGATTGACCGCGAGGCGGCCGTCATTGGCGAGATAGCCGTTGCGCAACACCGCAGCCGTGGTCGCGTGATTGAGCGAAGGCGCGTGGATCAGGCCGAGGTTGGTGTTGTCGCGCACCAACGGCAGGGAGTCGCGCCGGTTCACCAGCTCGTCCAGTTCCTGCGGCAGCGTCACCGGCGTCAACACTTTGTTCTCCGGCCGCAGAGGTTCGAGCCAGCCGAATGCGCCCAGAAAAATTCCGGAAGGCCCACGGCCGGCAACCGGTGCGCGCATGCTCTCGAGCTGCCAGGTGAGCAGTCCGGTTTTCCATGCGTCCAGCCGGAAGCTGCAGCAATCAAGATGCTCCGCGAAAATGCGCTCCAGGCGTGCGGTCGGCACGCCGGCCAGCCGTTCGAGTGCCTCGATTTGCTCGCGCAGGTCCGGATCGACCGTCTTGAGATTACGCGCGATGTAGTCGCCCAACAACACCTTGGGATCGCGCGTCACGCGTTCATCCGGCCGGAAGAGCAGGTCGTAACGGCTTTCGCTGGCTTCCGCCCTTTCGCTGATATGGACAAACGCCGGCTCGCGCAGCATGCTTTGCAGATCTTGCGCCTCGCGGAGCGGTCCAATCAGCGCCTTCAACCTGACGCCGGTTTCGTGAAAACTCAGTTGCAGCGCGTGGCGCAGCAGCAAATACAGCAGGGCCGTGGGTTTCTTGTTGTCGTCGAATCCCTTCTCCTGCTGAATCGCCTCGATCCCCGCGCGCGCAGCCTCGACCAACCATTCGAGGTAATTTTTGTCACCGGCATATTTGCGGATGCCCGCAGTTTCCGAGAGCGGCCGGTCGTCAATCACCGGTCCGGTGAGTGGTGTCTGGCGGGCTTTGAAAACTTGGTTGAGGAGATCAGGCACTTCTTCTCCGGCATAGCCGAAGCTGCGCAGCAACGTGAGCGGCAGAATCGCGGGAAACAGGCCGAGGAAATTGAGCGCGATAGAATAGTTCAAAAAAGCGAGCTCGTAGAACTTGTGGGCGACGCTCTCGGCCTGCAGAGGATAATACTCGACCGAGGCCGGATGCAGCCCGAGCACGTCCAGCAGGATTTGGTGCGGATCACCGCCCGGTTTGCCGACGTAGCTGAGCTGCGCGGCGAGCGGTTTCCAATCATCGTCGATGCGTTTGAGGATTTGGTAGAGCTGCCCGGGAAATCCCGCGCCGGCGCGCGAGGCAAACCAGTTGATGCTGTCGAATGCCGTTACCGGCAGAATGCCGTAAGGTTGGTTTCCAATCCGCAACGCGGGTAGCGGTCCCCGGCCGCTGACGTAGCGCGTGAAAAACGAACGTGTGGCGGCGATGTCCGGCGCGGAAAACACAGGGGCGAGCAGTGTTTTCATCAGGTAGCCGAGCGTGCCGGGCCACAGCGCGATTTGCATCGCGCGCGCCTCGCTTTGATCCCGGCCGCCGGCATGGGGAATCTGTTGCACCAACTCGTGACGCACGCCCAACAAGTCCGCGAGCCACTGGCCGTCGCGGCGGAGCATTGGATCGTCTGCGAGCGCATACGCCGGAGTGCGCCGGAAAAAGAGATCAAACGTCGCATCGGGGTCATCGCGGAAAGAATATCCCGAACCGGTCTGCTCGGTGTTGTTGGTGGGTGTGCCCTGGGGAATGATTTCCAAGCCGGTGCGGCTAAAGAGATGATGCTCGAGCAATTTTTCGAGATGGTGGGTTGCCTGTTCCGGAGAATCACCCAGGCGCACGCCGAGCACGATGACCCGCTCAAAACCCTCGCGCGCCTGGTCGGCATTGAGGTTGATCCGGAATGCCATTCCCGCCGCAAGCGCCTGCTCGAAGTCGAACATCCAGGCCAGTGGTTCTGGAATTTGAAGCGTGTCGTCGACGGGTTTGAGCTGCTCTTCCGGCGGCGCATTGGGATCAGGGCCGGCGATCAACGGCGTGCGAATCACGTTGCCAATCACGGTCAGCGGGGTGCCGGTGCGGCCATAGCCGACCAGCACGAAGCGCTCGGGCAAGAGATCGACCTGCGGTGCGCGCGACCACGAAGTGCGGCGGGTCGCCATGCTGTCCAATGCCTCCATTTGTAGCACCGCGACCTTCACTTGCACTTGCTGGCGCGTGCGCGGCGCTGCAGGCGCATCGCTGAAGTTGAACGGCCGGTAGTTCTGCGCAATGTCGCGGGCCTGGTCAGCGCCGAGCGCGAGTGCAAGCTGGGTGAATGCCTGCTGCTGCGCGGCGAGATCATCGCCAGCCTGCCACATCGCACGCCAGTAGTCGCTTGCCGGCGCAGGTAACGGCCCAGAGGCAATGATGATCAGGAGAATGCCGGTGGCATCGTCCTTCTCCGGTTTGTCGCCGGGATTCAGCGGCTGGTAATGCCGCACGATCCAGCCGGCGCGGCCGGAGCCATGCGCGGCGACGAGTTCCCGCCACGCCGCGCGCTCCAATGCCTCCTCCCCGCCGGAACGCCACACTGCTGCCCAAAAAATCCGGCCATTCTGCGCCTCCTGCTCGGTGAGCGAATCTTCGAAGGAATCGACCAGGCAAGTGTCGGGATAGACGCGCACCCAAAGTTGCGGCTGCCCGCGCACGCCGGTTTTGAAGCGCGTCTCCAAGCGCAGCGGAAAAAGCAGAATCGGATGGAGGTCAGGCCATTGCCGGAGATTCTCGCGTGGATCCGTGAAGACTTCGAAGGCCTTGAGCGATTCGGTTTCGCGGCTGCGCAATCCCGCCAGCTCTTTTTCGAGGCGCGCGGCGCCGGCGCGCGCTTGCTGCAGCGCAATTTCCAAGCGGGTGCGTTCTTCGCTGGGTCCGGCGGCTGCGCTGCGCATGAACTCTGCGAGTGCGCGTTCGCGTTGCCGCACGGCTTCGCGGGCGAGCAAGGTTTGGTTCCGCAGTTCGGTCAGTCTGCCGCGCAGCTCAGCCAGCGCGCTGCGGCGTTGTTCGAATTCAGCCATGGGTTGGTTGTGCCTTCATAAAATGCCAGCAAGTGTGGGGTGATTCTCTTCTTTGTCAGACTGTTCCCGGTTGGCAGTGTGAAAACGGGTCGAACCACACGAAGCCTATTTCGCCCCCGCCAGGCATGTTTCAATCGCAATCCTGCTATTTTGCCTGAACGAAATCAAAATGCCGATTGGCCTCGATGTACCACTTCTTTTGGAATGCCTTTGTTTTGGGTTGATCACCGAAACCCAAGCCCCGCGGGGTGAAATGTGATAGCGAAGGGCAACGCCCTGGATTGAACAGCCCTCACTTTCGCTCTCCAGCCCCGACGGGGCGGTATGAACCCGCCGGGTGTCATCATTAATCCCAAACGTATCGTTCATCGTATTCGAGGTTGTACAACTTCAAGAATTCTAGGTATTCCTCCTGAAACGTCTTGGCGCGATGGTGCTCTTTTTGATTTGCAATGTATCGCTTCAATGTCGCCATATTCGATTGCCCTATGCTCAGGGCAGCATATCCACTTTGCCAATAAAAATTTCTGTGATACACGCCCTTGGCTTTGATCCATTTCGAAGAACTTCTTTCCACTTCTTCCACAAGCTTGGCCACTGTGATTTTGCGCGAGAGCAGCGCAAGAGCATGAATATGATCCGTGGTGCCATTGATCGTTAGCGCCGGCGATTCATGTTCACGAAAAATGGCGGCCATGTAGCTAAACAGTTCCTTCTCAATTTCGGGCCGAATGAATGGCTCGCGATCTTTGGTACTCCAAATGAAATGCACCGGAATGCAGGCAAGACTCTGCGGCATTGGCTACCCCCTTTCTCCAAGACGGAGACGATCGACCGACACGATGCCTATTTCGCCCCTGGGGCTCAACTCGATCACGCGCGTCCGATTTCCAGGGCGTTGCCCTTCGCTATCACATGCCGCCCCGTCGGGGCTGTTTGAAACGCAATCCTTCCACCAAGAGCAGACGAATGAACCACAACGCATGTCACGCCTACAACTAGCCGGCGCAAAATCTTCGTGCCCTTCGCGTTTTCGCGGTTTGCCAAACCCACCTGCAACCATCATTTCAAACCCACATTGGTCTCAGGATTGCTTCAGCATCTCCGCGGCGTGCACGGCGACCAATACCGGTACCTGGTAGAGAATGTAAGCCAGCTCAGCGGCATGCGTGTCGCCATGCCAGCGGAAGCGCCTGTCTTCCTGATACTGCGGCCGGGCTTCGCTGCCGCTGCCCGGATCAGTCAACGTGATGCTCTTCTCTCCGAGGCGCAGAAAAGTGCTGGCAGCATAGTCGTTGAGCACGTCAGTCCAGGCGAGATCATTCCAGGTGTGAACTGCGGCTTGCGGAGCCGCTTGCGGCAAATCGAGGCCAAAACGGGGCTCGCCCGGCCGCTCTTTGATCACGAAGAACCAGCCGGCATCCTCCTCCCCATTCACGATCTGGCCGCCGCGCGCCTTTTCCGCAGTCAGGTCAAAGCCAAAGAAGTAGATGTCCGGATCGACCTTGGCTTCGTAGAGCGGCGTCTTCACAACCTCGCGCGGCGGATTCGCCTCCTGTGCCGGCGTGAGCGGCAGCAGCTTGCGGGGCCGGGTCTTGTCGATCTTGCCGTCGCCGGTGCGCTCAAAGGCGGCGCGATGCGCATAAATCACGGCGGTCGGGTATTTCTTCAGCAATTCACCGCGAATCACCAGCACCAGCTCCTCCTCCTTGTCGCCCTGCGCCTCGCGATGGTCATGATCGCCCAGCGCTGAATTTCTCGTCCAGCGATGCAGCTCCGGAATGTCACGCAGCCGTTCCCGCAGCGCTTCCGGATCAGTAGCGGCCTCGGGCAGAAAACCGCGCACGTCCCAGAATTGCCGAAAGTAACTGCCGCGCTGGTCCGTGGGATATTCCCGCCACAACAACTCGCGGCCAAACTCGTGATTCAGTCCCACCAGGTACGACTCGATGAATTTCTGATTGGTCTCGAGCAACGTGATGGTGTTGTTTTGAATCAATTGCAGATTGGGCACGAACATCTCACTGGCGAGATTTTTCAGCGGCTCATACATCGGCTGGTCGATTTCCGGATAAGCCATCACTTCACCGAAAGACTCGACCAGTTGGTCGCGCAGCCGCGGCGGGATCGTCAATGTAGCCAGCGTGCGCCGCGGAATCGTGATCGTGGGTTGAAGATTTGTGAGCATGCTCGCGGCCAAGGCCGGCAAATCCAGCGGCCGGCGTACGCGCACCGGAACTGCGCGCTCGGCAACGTCCACGGTGTAAAGATTGCGCAGCGCGCCCTTGAAGCGCACCGCCTCCGCGCTGTCTCTGCCATTGGTATTCGGCGGCGGATCCTGGCCCGGCACGCCGATGCGAAAATCCGGACTGGACGGCAGTTGATCGACACTTGCAGGCGTGCGAGTTTCGGGGTGCAGCGCTTCAGCGGCACGCGCGCGCTGCAGGATTCCATTGAGCCAGCGCACCAACCAGACCGCGCCCGCAAACAAAGCCGCGCCAATTACGATCGCCACGGCTTTATTGATGAGCAACAGCACCAGGAAAATCAGCAGGGCGAGCGCGAGAGGCGCGAAACGCAGCCAGGGCCGGCGCAGCAAAAGTGCCAGCCAGTTCTCCGGCAGCTCGCGCGGCTTAAGCTCATCCGCGATCTTCTCGCCGGTGGGCAGCGCCGGCGCAACCACTTTCGGCGGCGCGGCCGACACTTCACCGCGATTGGCGCGCGCCAGCAGATTGCCGCGATGCCGGCCGGCGTCGAATCCCACCAGTTGCGCCACCCGGCCGCGCGGTCGCAGCGCCTGGCGCATGGTCTTCGCCAGCAGCGGTGCTGCCAGCGTGCTCTGTTGCACGTGATGATGCAGCGTGAAGCCCTGCGCGACCACGCGCCGCTGCACCGGTGTCACCAGCGCGACGAAACGCTCCGGCGCCGATTGGTTGATTGCCGTGAGTTCGCGGGCATGCCAGACCTGGCTGGTGAATTGCGCCATGTGCGCATAGCGGATTTTCTGATTGGCCTCAAGCACGCGGCCGACCTGCTGCCAGGCCGCCTCCATGTAGTTTTCTTGATTCTCCTGCACCACCGCAGTGCCGAAGCCGGCAGCCGTGCGGTGGCGCGGATCCAGATTCAATTCCTGCACCCACTTCGCTTTCGCCGGATCACCCTCTTCCGCGACCAGGCGCTGCGTCTCTGCATGCCAGCGGCCGTAGAGCGGCGGCACGACCAGCGGATCTTCATCCTCCTCCACCTGCGGTCCCAAGCCGCTGCCGGCATTGGCCTGCTCCGCACTTCTGTCGGAATAGTCCTGGGCCAGATTGATCAGCGCCGCGAGCGCAACTTGAAATGCGTGGGGATAAGGTTTGCCCCACTCCTCATGGCGGCGGTAATCTTCCAAATCTTCCTCGCTCAGCGTTGCGAGCGGCGGCCGCAACGCGCCGCCCAGGCGCAGAATGCCGCCGAGTTCAGGAATGCCGGGCAGATTCGCGCCCGGCGCCTGCACGTCCATGTCGCGACGGCCCACGCGCGGATCCACGGTGCGCGGTTGCAGCAGCCGCACCAAATACTCGAAGTCGCCCACTGTTCCTGTGCGAAAATACCAGCGGTGATAGAAGGGAAAGAAATCACCCTCCACCCTGCCGGCATAACTTGCCCAGGCGCTCTGGGTGGCGAATTCTGCGATGTCGGGATTTTTCCCCAACCCTGCCAGCCGGCCGGTTTCAAAAGAGGGAATCAGGAAGGCATGATAAGCGGTGTTGGGTTTTAGAATGCGCGGGCACAGCAAGCGCGAATAGGCCAGGTCGCGGTTGGCGCGGACGGTTTCATCGAGTTGCGCCGCGAGCGCAGTCGTGTCATTGGGATCTCCGGTCATGCCGCCGTTGACATGCACGTGCGCCCAGGCCCAAAGCTGGTCAGCCGGCGGAAATTTCTGCGCTGCCTGGGCGACTTCGATGTAAGGCAGCGGCCGCCCGAGCCGGTTGTTGCCTTCGTTGAATTCGCTTTCCTCCAGCACCACCAGCGCCAGCCAGGGCCGCAACTGCAGTTGATTGGATGAAGGCCGGGCCGGCGTGTAGCGCCAGGGAAAATCTTCGTCATAGAATTCCACCAACGGCAGGTAGTTGCTTTCGAAGTTGGTGATATAATGACGCGGCTCGGTGCGCACGATCGCCTTGAGGTCGATGCCGATGATGTCGCCGGGACCGTACAATTGCACGGCACGCGGCACGGTGGCAGTGGCCGTGCCGCCGCTGAGTTGTTCACCGTTGATTTGCAGGCGCACGTCGATGGAGGCGCGCGCCTTCACCGCAGTGTCCTGGTCCGCTTCGCGCAGAAAAATACCCAGCCCCTGCCGCGCCCAGGGAAGAAATGAGTAAGAGGAGATTGGCGTGCTCATGCGGCTCGGTTCACCTCCGCTTCGGGAATGACGTGAATGACTTCCGCAAGTTCGGGTGAGAAGCGCAACAGATTCGCCACCTGCGCCTGAGCTTCGGCAAAACTGCCGAAGCTGGCCCGCGTTTCATACGCCCGATTGTCGGCTTGAAATGCAACGGTGTAGGCCTCGGCGGCGATCTCGACCTTGTCGGCAAAGGGCCGCAACTGCTTCTCGGCCGCGAGGGAAACCGCGGCGCGCGTCACGGCCGCGCCGCTGCGGAAATGCGTGAACAGTCCGTCCCAGAATTTGAAGAAGCGCAGCCGCACGCGTTCAAAGGCGGTGTCAATGATGATGGTCTCGTAACGCACGTTGCGCTGCGCCAGCGGACCGGTGGCCCAGGGCTGGCCGGCAGCGCCCAGTTCGACGCCGCTTTCGAGCGGCTCAAACGCCGGTGCCGACAGCTTCGCTGCGTCGTCCATGTCGCGATACTGCGCCGCGGCAAACTTCTCCCTGGTGGGACCCTTGACCGCGAGGCCGCCGGTTTCCACGGCCACCGTCACCTGCTTCACGTCGGACGGTTTCTGATTGCCGATCTTGTCGAGCGGCAGATTCAACGGCGCGAAGCGCTGGCTGATTTGCAGCGTGCCGACCGGATGCAGCACCAGCACCCCGGCGCTGCCCAAATCGCGCAGGCTCACGAACAATTGCCCCGCCGCCGGCAGGGTCGCGCGCCAGCTTTCGAGCTTCTCAAACTCAGCCTGCAGGCGCGGCAGCACCGCGATCGGCGGCAGCGTCTCCGCGCGGCGCTCACCAAAGGTGACATCAACGTCCACTGAAATCGAGAAGAACAGAAAACCAATCTCGGCTGAGCCTTTCACATGCCACGGCGTCGGCCCTTCGAGTGAGCCGCGCAAATGCACGCTGTACACACCGAGGCCGAAGACCTTGACCGCAAAGCCGGTCGAAAGCGTCACGATGAAATAGAACGGCGAGAAGCGCAACAATGCATCGAAGCTGAAATAGCCCTCCACGCTGAGCGCATCGAAGCCGAAGAACATCTCGCTGCGGCAGCCGATCTGCACGGTGTTGGAAGTCACCGCAAAGTAGGTTTCCGCCCGCACCCGCGCCCAGCTTTCGTTGATCAACGACAGCACCAGCCGCGCCGGTGAAGGAAAAGGCAGCGGCGGCGCGGTGAAGCGCGGGTGAAAACCGCCCACGGACAGGACGAAGTTGGGATTGTCGCTGTAATCCAACAACAGCCCCATTTCCCCTTCGAGCGTGATGAACAGCACCCGCGACTCATAGAGGGTGGCGAAAAACCAAAGCCGGCGCCGGTCAAATTCCAATGCCCCGAGGAAGGACACCTGCAGGATCAGCACCGCCTGCTCGTCAGTGGGCAGCGCCACGCGCAGGCGGCCGAGAATGACGACATTGCCCGGAATCTCGATGATCACGCCCAGCGCCACGCTGATCAGCGTCGGTGTGCCCCAGCCGATCTTGGCCATGGGCCCGATCAGAAACGTGCCCGGGTGCGGCGGGAAGATGGTGCGCAAGTCGCTCAGGATCTTCGGCGCGTTGGCAACGATGTTGGTGGGAAACAGAATGCTGTTGATGGCACCGGTGCGCACGCCTTGCGCCAGCGGCTCCAGCAACGCGCTGCGATGCAGTCCCAGCAATCCGCCCACGCCCAGCAGCGTGAAACCAAAACCGAGCTGGAAACCGGGATTGAACTCCGCAGTGATGATCACCAGCAGTGAGAAGCCCGGCTGGCCTCCCGGCAGTTTCGTGTTGATCAGGCCGATGGCTTTGAGGGAGAGAAAGCCGCTGATCGTCAACTCCAGCGCGCCGGCGTATTCGCCCTTTTCAAAATCAAGATAGAGATAGCCGCCGCCCTTGACCACGCCGGCATCAATGGCCAGGCCGATGCCATTGGGCGGTTTGAAGGCAAACGCCACTCCCGCCGGCCCAAGATTGCCGCCGCCGCGCGGAAACGTGAAGGTGGCAATCAAACCCAGCCGGTCGACCGAGGCGCGCAGCGGCCCCAGCGCCGCGGAGAAACCGCCGGACAACTCCACCGGAATCGAGCCGTCACTGGCCAGACCAGCTTTCAAGTAGAGCGACAGGATTTCCAGCGGGCCGAGTGTGACGTGCGCCGGCAGCGCGATTTCCAGTGCAGCACTGCCGATAAACGCCAAACCGCGACTCGGGCTCCAACTCGCCTCCACATCGAAGTTGGAATCGAGATTCACGCCGGAGAGCAGCGCGCTGATAAACGAATCCCCGCCCTCCCCGCTGATCACCATTCTGCCGCCGTTCAGGGAGATGCGAAATTCCGGATCCAGCACAGCACTGCGGGAAGCGGTGTCAAAGTGGGCGCGGAGCTGGCCTGCCAGTCCGGGGCTGCGCACTTCCAGACGGGAACCGCGCGCGGTGCCCAGCATCAAAAACGGCGCGGCCGTGCGCGAGCGCTGCAGCGTCATGGCCAGGAGAAAATCAACTGCACCCTCCGGCAGATCAAACTCAATCTCGAACAGCGGCCGCAGGGTGGCGCCAAGATCTGCCGCAAGACTGGCCTGGGTGGTCAGCTCAACTTGCCAGTCCTCGGCACTGAAGGTCTCGGTGCGGGAAACGGAAAGGGGAAAGCGCAGGGAGAGATCGACACCCGGCGGGCTGAAGCTGTTGTTGACCTCGGTATTGAAGGCAAAGGCTTCGAGCAGCGCCGGTGCACCGCCAGGCTGAATGATTTCCGCCGGCAGCTCGAACTTCTGCTCCAGCAGATTGCGCAGCGCATGGAACAGCGCAAGGCCGTCAAAGTCCGGCGCGCCCCACTTGTACACCTCGCGCAACAGGCCGGCGGGATCGGTGAACAGCTTCACGGCGCGATCGAATCGAAATGTCTTGCGCGTGTAGGCACCGTTGAGCGAATTGGCCGGCCCGCCTGCTTCTTTGACGATTTCAATGCCGCCGGTCGCGAGCAGCGGAATCGCCAATTGCGGAAAACGCTGCTCGAGATATTCCACCAGCAGGTGGTTGAGCAGCCGATCCACAAACGCACCGGCGAATGCGGCCAGTTCCGCCCGTTGCGGCGGTGACAGTCCAGGCGCGCCGGCGCTCAAATTCTGTAACGCCGTGGCGACAGCCTGCGCGGCATGCACTGCGTTCTTGACTTGCTCAAGCAATGCCACGCTGGTGGAAGCCACAGCAGCGGCATCCTCACGGCTGATCGCCGCGGTCAGATCGCGAATCAAATCGGTGAGATTCGCCGCTGCGGTGGCGCTGGTGGACAACGCGGCAGCAAGCTCGGTCGCTCCGGCTACACTCTCCGCGGGCCGCAGGCCAAGCCACTCCAGTATCGATTCGGTTGACTCATCCTCGATCCGGCGAGCCAGCGGTTCAAAGACCCGGGCCAATTCAGCAGCAAACAGTTCAAGAGTACCGGCGACATTACTCATGGTTGCTCCCCGCGGCTGCCGCTGCGTGCGCTGCCAATGGTGCACTGAGCAAAAGGATCAACGCGGCACGCTGGCGCTGCAGGGTCTCCTGCAACCGCCGGCTGCCGTAGCGCAGCAGCAGGTCGCACCAGCGCTGGAAGCAATCGCGTTGTGGCCGGCTCAAGAGGGCGGCCGGCGCCTCAGCATCAAGGGCACCTTGCATGAGGCGCCAGAGCATGCGCGGGCCTTCGCTGCGATGCCACAGCGTGGCGACGCGCCGGTTGGTGTTGATCAGGCGCCGCACCTCGCTGAAGTGCCGGCTCACGGCTGCCGCCACCTCCTGGCCTTGCGGACACACGCGCAGCCGGGCGCGCAAAATGCGAAGCGTGGCCAAAAACTGCGGGCTGCCCCATGCCCCAAGGTCCGCGCCAGTCGAAGCGCCGTTGAAAGGCGCGTGGGCATGCCGCAAGCCGCTGCTGCCATTGGAACCGCCATGCAGCAATGGCGAGGCCCCGCCACCACCACCGCCGCCACCACCAGCACTGCGCACGGAATTGATCGCCGCCTGCACGTCCAGTTTGCCTGCGCCCCAAGTGTCGTCGCGGCCGCCGGCGGGCCGGTCGCGCGCAGTGGTCTGCAAATGATGCAAGATCTGCGCTTTGGTCAAAGTGGGATCTTCTTCCAGCAGCAACGCCACGGCTCCAGCTACATGCGGGGCCGCCATGCTGGTGCCGGTCTTGTCATCATACAGACAGCAGCAGGCATCGGGGCAGCATGAGCAACAGTTGCCCGGGAGATTGGCGGCATCTGCTTTGGCCGAGGCGATCAACAAGCCGGGCGCGGCGATATCCGGCTTTGGATTCGCGGCGGCATCACGCGCCACCGGTCCGCGGCTCGAAGAAGCTACAATGCCGGTCGAGGGCCAGCAATCACAGCAACCGGTGCGCGATTCGTGATTGGCAACGGAGATAGCCTCGCGCGCCGTCGCCGGCGTGCTGATGGTGGAATCGGAAGACGACCGGATTTTGCCGTCCGGCGTGCTGACCGCTGGCAGGAATTGCGGCGCATTGTCACCGCGCTCGATCCAACAGTGGAAATTGACCGGGGCTGCGTTCGGGTTGGTGAGTTTGAGTTTCCAGTTCCCGGCGGGGATGTTGCCGGAGGTGGGTTTGTCGATCTCGATGCGGAAGTTGTTGTCGCGGCCGTGCGGCCCGTTGATGGTCGCGTCAATGTTGACCGTCACCCGGCGCGCGTTGGAAGCATTGGGGTTGGCGATGAACGAACTGTCCGTGCCGTGGTTTACGACGCCGCTGCTGGTGCCGCCCTGAGCAATGACTTCCAGATTCAGGGTGCCGGCGCGATCATACCAAAGATCGAGATACGCGTCGAATTCGTGTCCCTCCCTCACTTCAAACTCGACCTCGCGCATGGCATTGCCAGGCACGGTTGCTTTGACATGGCAGCGCGTATCAGCGAAGTTGCCCGCTGCCACCACCACAGCGCGTCCGGGACCTGCCGCTACTGCCGCGTCGATCGCCCGTTCTACCGGTGTGGTGCCGTCATGCGGGCCACGATTGACGCCGAGACTGATATTGACCACCACCGGCTTGCCGGCAGCGTCAGGGTGATTGAAAATGTAGTCCAACGCCGCAACCAGACGCACGTTGGCACCGAGCGTGGCGTGGGTGTAGTCGTAGCGCGCCACAATCAGCTCGGTTCGCGGCGCGACGCCGACATAGGTGTTGATGCCGTGACAACAAGTCGCCGGTGCGCCGTTGCCGGCGGCGATGCCGGCCACGTGGGTGCCATGGCCGCTGGTCTCGCCGCGCGCGTTCTGGTCGCGCGTGCGGATGGTTTCGGTGCCCTGCACGCCCCGTGAGAGCTGCGCCTGGTTATACGCCACGCCAACGCCGCCGGGCCCGGCAGTCTCGCCGGTTTGGGCCGTGAGCATTTGATCCCAGATGCCCAGGATTCGCGAAGTGCGGTCGTCCCAATCCACGAAAACGCCGTGGCGCCAATCGATGCCGCTGTCGATGACGCCGATCACCACACCCGCTCCTTTGCGCGAGGGTGAGCCGCCGTGCACCGCGGTGGCGCGAATCTCCGGCAGGCTATAATCCAGCAGCGGATGGTATTGTTGCGGGCCTTCGGTGGCGACGACGTGAGCGATCGCGGCCAGGTCTTCCAGACGATCGACGGGGATCGAACCGGCAGCGATCTGGTAGCCGGCGCGAGGGTGCTGCAGCAGGCCAAAGGATTCAAAGCCGATCGCGATGAGGTCGCTCAAATCACCGGTGAACTCCACCAGCAGCTCGACTCGTTCAGTTTCTTCCCGCAGCAAAGCCTTCGCCAGCGTGGCCGCCTTCTGCGTCTTCAACGCTTGCACGCGCCGGCGCAGTCCGGGATCCAGTTTGTTGATCATTGCACCTCCGGCTTGCCCTCAGGGCCACTTTGATTCGAATTTTCCTGCCTCTGCCGTGCCGTTGCGGAAGCCGGCAGTTGCAGCAGATTCTCCTGCGGCGACTCCGCCAGCGGCTCATGGTGTTTGCCGCGCGCGCGAAATTTGGAGAAGATCCGCATCATTGCCCGCCGCCAAACGAGCGCAAACGCGCCGGCGAGAGCGAGGATGAAAATCCAGACCAGCATTCCCACGGACAGCGCCACGGCCACGCCCAACAACGGCAGAAGAATCGCACCAGCTACCAGCAGCACCAGACCGGCCAACAACAACAACATCAGCACCAGGCCGATTCGGGCGGCAGGACTGACAGGTTTTTTCGTGGCAATCACAATGCGCACTGCCATGCAACAGGCTCAGGCAAAGAGATCTGCGTTTCGTGGTGACTTGAGGCGGTATAGGGTCGGCGGGATAGCGCACAAAAAGCCGGATGCGATTCTTGCCATGGGATCCGGCCAATCATCCTTCAGAACTTGCCAACCGGCGCGTCCAACCTCCAACACAGAAGTATCGCACCGGTGGCAATGTGCAGCATATGCGAAACGAAAGGCTGTGGGAAATGGACGGGCAATTGGGCGCGAGGAGCACAGCGCAAGCGTTCAGGGAAGAAATTGCCGCCGCATTCCGGACGGGTGTGGCGAAGCTAATATTTTTCCGATGGAATGCAAGAAAAATATCGCGCAGACCTCACGTGGGCTTGCCGCGTAATAACCTGCACTGCCGGCAGGGCGCAGGGTGCAAAGGGCGAGGACCGGATTGCTGCCTGAACTCGAAGAATCTCACGAGGAAGAGGGCAAGCCATCCTCCGCAGCCCGGCCAAGTTCCGCAGGAGTGCGCAGATGAACCAAATCGCCCGCTGCGAAAGTCTAATTAACCGCTACGTGCCGCGCCATCGCAAACAGCAAGTACCTCGTGGCGCAAGCACCGTCCTGGGTTTGCCCTCTCACGCATGCCTCGCCGAGTTGGGAGCATGTCGCGCCGGCTTGCTCACAAGCCGCGAGGCCTCGTCAAACAATGGAAAAGAAGATTGGCAAAAGATGGAAAAAAGCGTGAAATTGATTGGTCATATCGATTCCGCACGGCGCAGGTTGGCTGTGCCGGCGGATACGAATCCGCGGCGTGCGAATGAAACCGGCCTCCCTTGGGCGGCGGTCTCCGTGTGCAGCCGCGCGGCGAGCCGGCAGGGCGAACTGCTGACGCGCTATCGCCCGGTGCATAAACGAAGGGATGGCTTCAGATGAGACTTTCCTTCAAAATCATGGGTCTGGTTTTTTTGGGAATGCTGGTGCCGCTGGTGATTGATGGCTACCTCTCGGTGCAGCGGGAGGTGGCGTTGTTCACCGAAGACATGCGGCACGATGCTCTTCTGCTCGGCCGGGCCATGAAACAACTGGTGATCGAGGCCTGGCAGCACGGCGGCGAAAGCCGTGCCTTGGAATTGATCAAAGAGGTCAACCAGGATGAGCCGCAATTGCAGATTCGCTGGGTCTGGTTGGCGGCGCGGCCGGGCGATGCCTTTGCGCCACGAGTCCCACCGGCTAGATTGGGTGCAGCGCGCAGCGGCCAGGAAGTTTCCATCAATGAACCGCTAGAGCATGGCCCCGGCTATTTCTACACCTATGTTCCGGTGATGTTGGAAGGCGGCAGAAGAGGCGCGCTCGAGCTGCGCGAATCTCATGAGGCGCTCAGGGCCTACACCCATGACACCATCATTTGGTCGATCGTTTTGACCAGCCTGCTGCTTCTGGTGGGCGCACTACTGGTGTGGCTGCTCAGTGTCCGGTTCATCGTGCGCCCACTCAACAAGTTGATGGCGAAAACCCAACAAATCGGCGCCGGCGATCTCTCCGGCGATCTTGTTCTCGCCGGGCGCGATGAGCTGTCCGATCTTGCGGTCGCAATGAATCGCATGTGCGAGCAACTTTCTCTGGCACGGGAAGCGGTGCGCAAGGAAACCGAAGCCCGCATCGCCACGCTCGAACAATTGCGCCACTCCGAACGACTGGCCACCATTGGCCAGCTTGCCGCCGGCATGGCACATGAGCTTGGCACCCCTCTGAATGTCGTCAGCGGCCGGGCCAAACTCATGACCGTGGAAAATCCCGGTCGGGATGAGATTCTCGATAATTCGCGCATCATTCGCGAGCAAGTCGATCGCATGACCAGAATCATTCAGCAACTGCTGGATTTTGCCCGGCGCCAAACGGCAAAACGGCAGCCAGCCGACCTGCGAAAAGTCGCGGCGCAAGTGCTCGAAATGCTGGCGGCTGCCGCGCGCAAGAATCGGGTGACGCTTGCGCTCGTCGAAGACGGTGGGCCTTGCGTGACGGCTCTCGACCAGGCGCAGATCCAACAGGTTCTGACCAATCTGGTCATGAACGGCATACAGGCCATGCCCAACGGCGGCCGGCTGGAATTGACTCTCGGGATGACGAGCGCCCTTCGGCCGGGTCGGGAAGGCTTGGGTGAAAAAAACTTCCTGACGATCCGGATTCGCGACCAAGGCACCGGCATCGCCGAAGAAAACAAGCGGCGCATCTTCGAGCCGTTTTTTACGACCAAAGAAGTGGGCAAAGGCACGGGGTTGGGCCTCTCCATCGCGCACGGCATTGTGGAAGAGCACGGCGGATGGATCGAGGTCGAGAGTGAGGTCGGAATCGGCTCGTGCTTCACGGTTTATCTACCCCGGGAGACGGAAGAATGAGCGGGCGAGTCTTGATTGTAGATGATGACCAAGGCATGTGCGAGATGCTGGCGGTCGATTTGCAGCGACGCGGTTTTGTGGTGGCTTGGCACACCGCGGCAGGCCCGGCCTTCACTGCCTTGCAGAGCGAGGATTTCGATGTTGCCTTGGTCGACCTCAACCTGCCGGGCATGAGCGGCATCGAGTTGTGTGAACGGGTCGTGGCCAATCGCGCCGACGTGCCGGTGGTGGTGATGACCGCGTTCGGCAGCATGGAATCGGCCATCGCTGCGATTCGCGCCGGCGCTTACGATTTCATCGCCAAACCTTTTGAGCTTGACGTCCTCGTCCTTATTCTTGAACGCGCGGTGAAGCACCGCGCGCTGCAAGATCGAGTGCAGCGGCTCAGTGCGGCCGTCAAACAATCGCAGCGTTTTGATGAACTGATTGGTGACAGCTCGCCGATGCGTGAGTTGTTCGCGCAATTGACTCGCATCGCCGATACGGAGAGTGCGGTGCTGATTACCGGGGAGAGCGGCACCGGCAAGGAGCTGGTGGCGCACGCACTGCACCGCCGGAGCCGAAGACGTGACGGCCCATTCGTCGCCCTCAATTGCTCGGCACTGCCGGAAGCGCTTCTGGAGAGTGAGCTTTTCGGCTACAAACGCGGCGCTTTCACCGACGCCAAATCGGATCGAAAAGGTTTGTTTCTCCAGGCAGATGCCGGCACGCTTTTTCTCGACGAAATCGGCGAGCTGCCGCTGCCGCTGCAACCCAAGCTGCTGCGGGCACTCGAAGAGCGGCGGCTCCGCCCGCTCGGCGGCGAGGCCGAGCAGAGTTTCGATGCACGCATCCTCGCAGCGACCAATCGTGATTTGGAGACTGCGGTTGACGAAGGCCGGTTTCGTGAAGATTTGTTCTACCGCCTCAACGTCATCACCGTCGAAGCGCCGCCGCTGCGGGCGCGGGGAACGGATATTCTGCTGCTGGCCGAGAATTTCATCCAGCACTTCGCCGCCCGTTCCGGCAAGCGCGTGCTCGGGCTTTCAAAGCAAGCCGCAGAAAAATTGCTGAGCTACGCCTGGCCCGGCAATGTCCGGGAGTTGCGCAATGCCATCGAGCACGCCGTGGCGCTCACGCCCTATGAGAAAATCGCGGTGGAAGATCTGCCGAAAAATATTCGTGCTTACCACAGCTCGCACGTTCTGATCGGCAGCGACAACCCCACTGAGCTGGTTTCCCTGGAAGAGGTGGAACGCCGCTATATTCTGCATGTGCTGCAGAGCGTCGGTGGCAACCAAACCCATGCCGCGCGCATTCTGGGGCTGAATCGCAAGACCCTGTATCGCAAATTGCAGCAGTATGGCGTGGATTGATACGGGAATCTGCTTCACGTAAATGCGCCGTCTTTCCCCGGCAGCAGCAATGGCCCACCTGAGTCGCGCTGGTCGTTGGGCTGCCTCCCTCTCCGCCGTTTCCCTTCTGGTTGTGGCCTGCGGTCTCATGCCGCCAGTTCGCCTGTCACCACGGGCGTCCGGTGCGCTCGACTCCCCGCTTCACTTTTCATTTGGTGCCGTTCAGCAAGTTTCCTTCCTGTTGCCTGGGTGGTCCAACCTTACAGCGCTTTTTTATGCCGCGTCAGCGCCCCTGTCATCCCGCCTGCTGGTTAAACCTTTGCGCCGGCAGGCAGGCCCAAACGAACTGCGGCTGTGTCAGACAGAATAATATCGCTTCACGCAGACAGAAATTGCTGTATGACAACTGCCAGCAACGTCGAACCGCGGAGCAAATTTCATTTCACGGGCCGTGCCGGTCGGCGTGGCCCTTGAGGCATTCTGCCACGCTGGGGCAAATTGCCTCAGTCTCCTGCCTCACAAGTGATTGATTTCCCGCCGTGAGAATGTGGTATCCTCTTTGCGTTTGCCAGAAGCGGAAAGGAGAGTATGGATGGTGATGACGGAAAGGGTAGTCATTCGAATGGTTGCGGAACTCAAATGCAAAATCATCGACAGACAAACAGGCGCCGAGTGAAACCAGGCGCATCGTCCGCGCCGCATGTCCTGCTCGCGGAGGACGATCACGAAATGCGCGTGTTGTTGGCGCGTGCGCTGCAGTACGCGGGATATGAAGTGGTCACGTGCCGCAACGGTGTGGAGTTGTTGGAGCACTTGGGCGCCTATTTTCTTCCAGACGAAGAACAGGAGCCGATCGCTTTGATCATCTCAGATGTCCGCATGCCGGGCCTCACCGGCCTGGAAATCCTGGAAGGCCTGAGCAAGCATCAGGATTTTCCGCCCTTCATTTTGATCACGGCCTTCGGCGATGCGGAGACCCATGCGGACGCGGCACGATTCGGCGCGCTCGCCGTCTTTGACAAACCTTTCGATCTGGACGATCTGTTGGCAAGAGTTCGAAAAATAGTGCCGCCAGTGGAGTGAACACGGTCACAAACCATCTAGGAGGTCAAATCATGAAGAGGAACATGCTCCTGCTGTTGAGCGCCGTCTCTCTGCTGGGCTTCAGGTCGAATCTGCAGGCCGGTGAAATCGGGTCGTCGCGATTCAACCTCGATCTTTGGGGCAATGGCGTCAGCTCGGTGAGCGGCCACTTTTCGAATGCCGTGAAGTCCACGGACTTTCTGCAAACCGGCGCGAGTTTTGGAATCGCCTGGCAGTATTTTCCGCTACGCAGCGCCGGCATCCAAGCCGGGTATGAGTTGAGCTGGCAGAATGTTGACGAACCGTATCGCAGCGAAAACCAGAAAACTCCGGCGTTCGTCGTGCATCAGATCACGCTTGCCGGTTTGTACAACTTCGCGAACCTGATTGCGTCTTCGGCGCGCTTCCAGCCTTACCTCGGCGCGGGCATTGGCCTCTATCCATTCCGGTTGACCGATGACGGCCTCTCCGGCAGCGTCGTGAAGCTGGCAAACGGCAACAAGTTCGAAAAGACCAGCTTCGGCCTCAATGGGAATGCCGGCCTGGCGTATCGGTTGTCCGATCATCTCTCGATCAACGGCGGCGCCCGTTATCATTACCTGTTCTCAAAAGACGATGACAAGTTCGGCGCCGAGGCCGGCTTTGGCAATCAGGGGCTGCTGAGTTATGGTCTCGGTTTGGCCTATCATTTCCCTTTCGGGCGCTGAGCTGGTGCCAGCAGGAATGAGCCGGCTCCGGCGGGGCGGGCGCTGCAACTCGCCCGCCCCAAGCGCCCGCCAACTCGAACCGTTACAATCCACTTTCACATGAGGAAGCATTATGAAACGCATCATCTCTTTTGCCGCCGCCGCGGTTCTGGTGTTGAGCCTGGCCGCCACCGGTTTTGCCCAGCAAGCCACCAAGCCCATGGCCAAGCAACAGATGACAGCGCCGGCCAAAGCCGAGCACAAGCGCATAAGGGCCACGACGGCCCCGCTCAAGCTTACCAAGGAGGAAATGACCGCGCTGCAAAACGCCTTGATCGCTGCCAAAGCCTACCACGGCAAGGCCAACGGCATGCTCGACACGGCGACCAAGGCGGCGTTACGGCGGTATCAGCAGGACAACAAGCTGAAAGTGACCGGCGAGCCCAATGCGGAAACGCTGGACAAGCTCGGCGTATCTCATCCGGCCGCGAGCATGCCGACGGCGGCGCCGGCGATGACGCATCCGGAGGATGGGAAACCGCCGGCTGCTTCCAAAACCAAAGCAGCCACCCACAAATCCGACACGCAGCAGAACTGATGATGCTGGTTGCGGATGAAAGGTGCAGAACCAATGAGGGCGACGGCTGGCGAAGAGCGTCGCCCTTTTTGCCAATTGCGGAGTACTGATCTCGTGAAAAGGCATAAACCTCCATTGTTCGTTCTGATCGCGCTGGTTGCCGGACTCGCAGGCGGACTCCTCATCGCCTCCAGTCTGGAGTGGACGCCGGTCAGTGCCGGCCGCAGCAAGCCGGACAGTTTGTCGCAAAACTCGTCTCCCTCGGCGGCGCGCGCGCTCGCCGGTCAGTTGAGTGATCTCTTCGAAAGCGCCGCGGATAAGGTCAGTGTTTCAGTCGTGCCGATCTTTTCCGAGCAAGAAGTGCAGGTCGCCAGTCCCTTCGGCTCGCCGGAGGATCCTTTCCGCGATTTTTTTGGCGACGATTTCTTCAAACACTTCTTCGGCCAGATTCCGCAGGGTGATCAGAAGCAGACGGTGCGCGGGTTGGGCTCAGGCGTAATTGTGAGCAGCGACGGTTTCATCTTAACCAATAATCATGTGGTTGACGGCGCCGAGAAACTGACGGTGGTCATGTCCGATCAGAAGAAATATTCGGCCAGGGTCATTGGCACTGATCCCCAGACCGATGTGGCGGTGATCAAAATCGAGGCGAAGAACCTGCCTGCGGTCACTTTGGGTAATTCTGACAACGTCAAAGTCGGGCAATGGGTCATTGCCGTCGGCAATCCCTTTCAGCTTCTGCACACCGTGACCGCCGGCATTATCAGCGCGAAGGGGCGCTCGAATGTCGGTTTGGCGGATTACGAAGATTTCATTCAAACCGATGCTTCGATCAATCCCGGCAACAGCGGCGGCGCGCTCGCGGATTTGGACGGCAATGTCATCGGCATCAATACCGCCATCAGCAGTCCCTCCGGCGGCAACGTCGGCATCGGCTTCGCGATTCCGGTCAACATGGCGAGAAACGTCATGGATCAGCTCATGAAGCAGGGCAAGATCACGCGCGGCTATCTCGCGCTCATGCCGCAGGATATTGATGAGAATTTGGCGAAGGCGTTGAGGTTGAAGCGCACGGAAGGCGCGCTGGTGGGAGACGTGACCCCGGACGGGCCGGCGGACCGGGGCGGCATCAAGCGCGGTGACTTCATTACCACATTCAACGGCGAGCAGGTGAAGAACAGTACCGCGTTGCGCAATCTGGTCGCGCAAACAGCGCCGGGAACTTCGGTGAAGATTTCATTGTTGCGCGACGGCCGCGAGCTGCAGGTCAAAGTGATCCTGGGCGAGCGCCCGAGAGGGCGTGGCGGCCGCGAGCAGCAGCCGGAAGCGCAACAACCGGAGGCACAAACCAGCAAAAAGCTCGGCCTGACAATTCAAAATTTGACGCCGGATATCGCGCAGCAATTGGGTTATCAGCGCGAGCACGGCGTCATGGTGACGGAGGTTGCGCCGGGCAGCCCGGCGGAGGAGGCCGGATTGCAACAGGGCGATTTGATCAAGGAGATCAACCGTGTCGCCGTAACCTCGGCTCGAGACTTCAACCGCATGCTTGCGAGCCTGCGCAACGGTGAAAGCGTGGCGCTGCTGGTACGCCGGGGACAAAACACTTTCTACGTAGCGCTGCAGTTACCGTAGCGCGCTTGTAGTCGCACCCAAAGTCCCCATGGTTCTTGAATGCTCCCAAAATCTTCACGGGAATGTGAGTTTTCTGAGGAGATCGTGCCAATGCTCAAAGAGCTGCTCGGCCCTGACATCGATGAGCTACTCCGCAACAAAGACTACACCGGTTTGAAAGACGGGATGGCGGAGTGGGAAGTGCCGGAGGCCGCAGACCTGCTGTTGAGCCTGCCGGAGAAAGAGCAGCCGCTGTTGTTCCGGCTTCTCCCGCGCGGCAGAGCCGCGGAAGTTTTTGCCCATCTCCCCCTGCCGGAGCAACATCGCCTGTTGCAAAGCTTGACGACGGAGCACGTCCGGCAATTGCTGGAGGAATCGGCGCCGGATGATCGCACCAAGCTCTTTGGCGAGCTGCCGGCGCAGGTGACGCAGCAACTGCTCGGCCTGCTTTCTGCGGAGGAGCTGAGCAAGACGCGCCAACTGCTCGGCTATCCCGAACAAAGCGTCGGCCGGCTGATGACGCCGGAATACGTCGCGATCCGGCCGGAGTGGACGATCGGCCGGGCGGTGGAACACATTCGCCACTACGGCAAGGATGCCGAAACCATCAACATGATCTACGTCGTTGACCATCACGGCAAGCTCATCGACGATTTGCGCCTGCGGAAACTGATTCTTGCCGATCCGTCGGAAGCAGTGGCCACCGTCATGGATTATCGCTACGTGGCGCTCTCGGCTTATGCCGACCGGGAGGCGGCGGCGAAGCTCATGCAAAAATACGATCGCGTCGCTCTGCCGGTGACGGATTCCGACGGCGTGCTCATCGGCATCGTCACGGTCGATGACATCATCGACGTGGTCGAGAAGGAAGCAACGGAAGATATACACAAAATGGCGGCGGTCGAAGCGCTCGATGAGCCTTATTTGCGCATCGGCTTCTTGCGCATGATAAAAAAACGCGCCGGATGGCTCACGGCCTTGTTTCTTGGCGAAATGCTGACGGCAACGGCCATGGGCTATTTCGAACACGAAATCGCTCGTGCCGTGGTGTTGGCGTTGTTCATTCCGCTCATCATCAGCAGCGGCGGCAATTCCGGCTCGCAAGCGGCCTCGCTCATCATCCGCGCCATGGCGCTGGAGGAAGTTCGACTGCGCCAGTGGTGGCGCGTGATGCGCCGTGAATTCTTCACCGGCCTTGCACTCGGTGCGATACTCGGCACGATAGCCTTCGTGCGCATCGTTTCCTGGCCGCGCCATGCCACCCTTTACGGGCCGCACTATTTGCTCGTGGCGGCAACCGTTGCCCTGAGCCTGGTCGGCGTTGTCACCTGGGGCTCGCTCACCGGCTCGATGCTGCCATTTGTCATGCGACGATTGGGCTTTGACCCGGCCGCGTCTTCCGCGCCGTTCGTCGCCACCCTGGTCGATGTCACCGGATTGGTGATATACTTTTCCCTCGCACTGGTTGTCTTGCACGGCACTTTGCTTTAGGCAAAGGCCATGCGGGCACAAAAAAGTCAATTGAGCAATGATGAATCTCCTTGAACTGACCTCTGCCGTTTGCGCCGGCTCCCTGTTGGCGGGATTCCTGGGGGCGCTCACCGGATTGGGCGGGGGTGTCGTGCTCATTCCCATGCTGACGCTGGGATTCGGCGTTGACATTCGCTACGCCATCGGCGCCTCGCTGATTTCCGTGATCGCCACCTCGTCGGGTGCCGCGGCGGCGTATGTGAAAGACGGCTTGTCGAATATTCGCGTCGGCATGTTCCTGGAGATCGCCACCACTTTCGGCGCGCTGCTGGGCGCTCACCTGGCCGCGGTATTGTCGGCGAACCTCATTGCCGTGATCTTTGGCGTCGTCTTGATATTTTCTGCTTACCTATCGCAACGCCCGCGCCGTCATGACCAAAGCCAAACACCGCCGGATCGCATCGCCACGTGGCTGAAGTTGAATGGCAGTTATCCCGGTCCGGAGCAATCGGTACGGTACAATGTCTATCATGTGCCGCAGGGATTCAGCCTGATGTTCATCGCCGGCACGCTCTCCGGTTTGCTCGGCATCGGCTCCGGCGCGGTGAAAGTGCTGGCAATGGACCAGGCGATGCGCCTACCGTTCAAAGTCTCCACCACGACGAGCAACTTCATGATCGGCGTCACGGCCGCGGCGAGTGCCGGTGTCTATCTCCAGCGCGGCTACCTCGAGCCGGGCCTGGCGATGCCGGTGATGCTCGGCGTCCTGGCCGGTTCGCTGCTGGGCGCGCGCGTGCTGGTTTATGCCCAAACCCGGTGGCTGCGCTTGCTGTTCAGCGCCATTGTTCTGGCGCTGGCGGTGCAAATGATCATCAAGGGAATTGGAGGACGCTTCTAAATGGAACAACTGAGGCAATCAGCCGGCGAGCACCGCATGGAGCAAATCATCGGCAATCTGCTGCGCACCGGCGTACTGCTGGCCGCTTTGGTGGCGCTGGCCGGCGCAGCCCTCTTTCTGTATCGCCATGGCACAGAGGTGCCGGACTACCATTTCTTTCAAGGCGAGCCCAAAGACTTGCGGACCGCCGACGGCATTCTGCACAACGCCATGCAGATCAGAGGCCGGGGGATCATTCTGGCGGGCATGTTGCTCCTGATTGCCACGCCCGTGTTTCGTGTGGTCTTTGCCCTGCTGGCCTTCTTGTGGCTCCACGACCGTTTGTACTCTTTGATCAGCCTCATCGTCCTGGCGGCGCTCCTCTTCAGCCTGTTCGGCATGTCGCTGTGAGCCGCCGGCGGGCAGCCGGAGGAGGTGCGGCGCAGCGTGGTGGTCCGCGGATCAGTATCAGGCCCGAAAGCGGAGCGGGCCGGACAAAGCAGTTTCACTATATCAGAAAGGGCTCAAACCTGGGAAAGGAGCCCACGCCATGCGATCATTTTGCTTTCATTCTTTCTTGACCGCGCTTTTGGTGTTAAGCACAACGTTGGTGCGCCGCGCGGAAGCCCAATACTTCGGCCAAAACCGCGTGCAGTATGAAAACTTCAAATTCGAAATTCTCCAGACCGACCATTTCGATGTTTATTTCTATCCCGAAGAAAGGGAAGCTGCGCAGCAGGCGGCGCGCATGGCCGAACGCTGGTACGCGCGGCACAAATTCATTTTGCAGCACGAGCTGAGCGGCCGCCAGCCCATTTTGCTTTACGCCAGCTCTCCCCAATTTCAGCAAACCAACGCCGTTAGCGGCGAAATCGGCGAGGGCACCGGCGGCGTCACCGAAGCGTTGCAGCGCCGCGTCGTGCTGCCGTTTGCCGGGCCGATTGCCGAGACCGATCACGTCATCGGCCATGAGCTGGTGCATGCGTTTCAATACGACATCACCGGCGTGAATACCGGCGGCAGGTTTCGCTCCGACGTTGGCCTGCAATTGCCGTTGTGGTTTATCGAAGGCATGGCGGAATTTCTGTCGCTCGGCCCTAATGACCCCAACACCGCGATGTGGATGCGCGATGCCGTCAAATCCGAAAAGCGGCTGCCATCATACCGGCAGCTCGACGATTCGCGCTTTTTTCCGTATCGCTACGGTCAGGCGCTGCTGGCTTATATCGCCGGGCGCTGGGGTGATGACAAAATCGACAACTTGCTGAAAGAGTCCGGCAAATCGGGAAACCTCGAGCGCGCCATTCGCCAGGTGCTGCATGTCGGGCCGGATACGTTGGCGAATGATTGGCACAAAGCGCTGCATGCGGCCTACGACCCGCTGCTGAAAACCACGGAAGCGCCGGAGAAATACGGTAAGCAGATCATCAGCAAGAAACGGGGCGGCAGCGAGCTTAACGTCGGCCCGGTGTTAAGTCCCGACGGCAAAAATGTGATCTTCTTTTCGGAAAAAGGCTTGTTCGCCATCGACCTGTTTCTCGCCGATGCGGAAACCGGCAAGATCAAGCGCAATATTCTGCGCGCCGAACGGAATCCGCATTTGGAGAGTCTGGAATTCATCAGCTCGGCCGGCGCTTGGGACGCAAACGGCGACCGCATTGCTTTTGCGCTCGTCACCAAAGGCCGGCCCGGCCTCGGCGTGCTCGACGTGAAAAAGGACAAAATCAGCCGCGAAATCCGCCTGCCGCAGCTCGGCGAAGTTTTCAATCCGACCTGGTCGCCGGAGGGGCGGCGCATTGCCTTTTCGGCTTTGGCCAACGGCATGAGCGATATTTTCATCTATGATCTGCAAGCCGACAGCTTGCAGCGCGTGACGAATGATCTTTATTCGGATTTGCATCCGGCGTGGTCACCGGACGGCAAGCAGATCGTCTTTGCCACCGATCGTTTCACTGCCGATCTCAACCTTTTGCGAGCAGGCAATTATCGCCTGGCGCTGTATGACGTGGCGACCGGCAACATTTCCCAAGTGCCCGGGTTCTCAGAAGGCAAGCACCTCAACCCGCAATGGTCGCCGGACGGCAAAAGTATCTACTTCATTTCGGACCAAAACGGCGTTTCGAATATCTATCGCGTCGAGCTGGCGAGCGGCAGTCTTTTTCGAGTGACCAATCTTTACACCGGCGTGAGCGGCATTACGCCCTCGAGTCCGGCACTTTCAGTGGCGCAGAAGACCAATCGACTTGCTTTCAGCGTGTTCGAGGACGGCAAATACAACATCTATACCGTGGACGCGCCGGAAGTGCTGGCCGGCAAGCCGGCAGCGCAATCTGCCGATGACGCCAACCCCGCGGAGTTGCCGCCCATGGCGCGCGTTGCCACCAAACTCGATTCGGTTCTGCACAATGCGACGATGGGATTATCCGATACGAGCACGGAGCGCGTGGTCAATTACAGTTCCAAGTTGCGGCTGGCCTATATTGGCCAGCCCACTTTGGCTGCCGGCTACGACAGTTACGGCGCGTTTTTGGGCGGCGGCATTTCATTTTTGTGGAGCGACATGCTCGGCAATCACACGCTCGGTTTGGTCACGCAGGCGCAGATCGATGGCGCGTTCAGAGATTTTGCCGGTCAGCTCGGATACACCAACACGACCCACCGGTTGAATTGGGGCGTGGTGCTGCAGCAGATTCCGTACATCATCAGCCAGAGCGGCGAGTTCTACGCGCCGGGCAACAATGGCGACGTGCTCGACGTGCAGGAAGAACTGCGCTCTCGCCAGCTCAATCAGGAAATCGCTGGTTTACTGGCCTATCCGCTCAGCCGGACGCAGCGGGTGGAATTTTCCGTGGGCATGCAGCGTATCAGTTTCTCCGAGCAGTTGCGCACGCGGGCATTTTCGTATGATGCCGGCCAAAAGGTCATCGACGACACGCACAAGCTGCCCGCGCCCAGTGCGCTTTATCTTGCCAACACCGACCTGGCACTGGTGTATGACTCCTCGGTGTTCGGCGCCACCAGTCCGCTGCTCGGGCAAAGTTATCGCCTCGATTTCTCTCCGACCATCGGCACGATCGCGATGAACACGCTGCTCGCGGATTATCGCCGCTATTTCATGCTGATCAAACCGATCACAGTCGCCGGCAGATTGCTGCATTTTGGCCGCTACGGCAAAGATGCGGAAGACGGCCGGCTCACGCCGCTGTTCCTCGGCTATCCCGGCTTGGTGCGCGGCTACGGCAGCAACTCTTTCAACACGAATGAATTTGTTGCCACCTCGGATACGACTTTTGACAGCCCGGTGTTTGATCGGCTCATCGGCTCGCGCCTGGCCATTGCCAATTTCGAAGTGCGCTTCCCCTTGCTCGGCTTGCTCCACTTGGGCCCGGGATTCTACGGCGTTTTTCCCATTGAAACCGGCGTGTTTTATGACGCGGGCTGGGCGTGGACGAGAAAGGACAAAGCCAGCTTCTTGGGCGGCGGTCGCGATGCGGTGCGGAGCTATGGCGCCACGGCCCGTCTCAATTTGTTGGGCTACGCCGTGGTGGAAGCTGATTACGTCAATCCGGTGGATCGACCGCAAAAAGGATGGTTTTGGCAGTTCAATTTTACCGCGGGGTTTTGATACACGCAGATTGGAAAGCTGCAGCCTGGCAAGGCAGGCCAAGCCAATCCCTTCGTTCATCCACCTTGCGGGATAACGGCACCCTCATCACTCAGGAGGCATGCACGATGGCGAACTATTGCTTTTTCGCACCGATCCTGCCCGGCGGATTGGAACAAATGAAGAAGTGGAATAAAGAGATGATCGTCAACAACCAGGAGCACGACGAGGTCTTCCTGGCGGCGGGGATTTCGCGTGAGCAAGTTTGGTTACAGCACACGCCGCAGGGAGATTTTGCAGTCGCCAGCTTCGAGGTCAAGGATCCGGCCAAAGCATTTCAAAGCCTGGCCACTTCGCAGAAGCCTTGGGCCGTCAAATTCCGTGAGTTTCTCAAAACGTCGCATGGCATTGACGTGACCCAGCCGGTGCCGCCCAATGCGTTGCTGGTCGACTGGCATGCAAAAGCCAAGTGATTGCCGCGCCACTGCCGGCAAACAACAACAACTCGTTCCTCCCGCTCACGCGGGAGGGATGGTTTTGCAATGGCCACTTGGTTTGCCCGGGCGAGTCAATGACACGATGGATTGCTTATGGGTTTACTTGATCAAATGGAGCAGAACTTTCGTGAAAAACTGAATAGCCTGCTCGCGTATTTCAGCCGGCAATCGCATATGAAGCTGCTCACCCTTGGTTATCTCATGGTGGCGGTGATTTTTGGCCTGGATTACGCGACCGGCGTCGAATTGACGTTCTCGATTTTCTATCTCATCCCGATCTTTTTTGTGGCGTGGTTTGTCGGGAAAGCGGCCGGCGCCGTGATTTCGTTGATGAGCGCGGCGGCCTGGCTGCTGGCCGACGTGCTGGCTTCGCCCTCCCATTTGCATCCAATCTTTTCGACCTGGAATACCCTCGGCATCTTCGGCTTCTTCCTGCTCTTCACTTTCCTGCTGGCGGGTTTGCAGGAGGCCGTGCAACGGGAAAAACGCATGGCGCGAAAAATCCAGCTCGGCCTGCTGCCCAGGCAGGTTCCACAAATTCCCGGCTATGAAATCGCCACGGCGTGGCAGCCGGCAGACACTGTTGCCGGAGATTATTTCGATGTCTTGCCGCTCAATGAACACGCCTTGGGGCTGTGCATCGCTGATGTCTCCGGCCACGGCCTGCCGGCGGCGCTGCTGATGTCGAATTTGCAAGCCGCCGTCAAGCTGCTCGCCGCTCACAACACAGACCCGGCCGCACTTTGCAAAAAACTGAACCGGCTGGTGTGCGGCAACGTCGCGGATGGTAACTTCATCACCTTTTTCTATGCCCTGCTCGACACCGAAAGCCGCAGCCTGGTTTATGTCAATGCCGGACACAATCAGCCCATTCTCTTGCATCGTGATGGCACTTGGACCCGCCTCGACCTGGGCGGAATACCGCTGGGATTGGAGGCAAATCGCCAATATCAAACCGGCGAAATCCGACTCGCCGCCGGCGACCGGTTGGTGCTGTTCACGGACGGCTTGATCGAATGCACCAGTTTCAAAGAGCAAGCATTCGGCGAGCAGCGATTGCTGCACCTGCTGCGCGAACACCGCCAGCTTGACGCCGCGGGCCTGAAGGAACGCGTGATTCGTGCCGCCGCCGAATTCTGCCAAAGCCGGTATTCGGATGATCTGACGCTGGTGGTGCTGGCAGTGGTGTGAAATGCTTAACGTGGCTGCAGTGAATGATGAAATCATGCAAAATCATCTCAAAGCGCGGTCCTGGACGATTGGGGTCGTCACCCTGGTCACGCTCGGCAGCGGTGTATTGAATCTTTATTCCGTCATCGGCCCCAGCCTGCCGGAGCGCACAGCCATCTTGATAAGAATTTTTCCGCTCGAATTTCTGCATCTCTCGCGTTTCTTAACCGTGCTCATCGGCTTCGCGTTGATCATCTCTTCGCTCAACGTTTACAAACGCAAGCAGCGCGCTTGGTGGAGTGTGCTGCTGCTGGCCAGCGCCGCGATCGTGTTTCACCTCACCAAGGGCCTCGACTACGAAGAAGCGACGCTGTCACTTGTACTCGTCGTGGCGTTGACGTTCGCGCGCAAGATTTTTACGGTGAGGAGCAGCATGCCCGATCTGCGCTGGGGCTTGTTGCGTTTTGGCATTGCCGTGATTGCGGCCTTCGCCTACGGCGTTCTGGGCTTTTGGCTATTAGAACCGCATGAATTCGGCATCAATTTCCACTGGAACGATGCCATCCATCGCACGCTCGAATATTTGTCGCTCAATCCCGATCCGCAACTTAAGCCGCACACGCATTATGCCCGCTGGTTTCTGGATTCGCTGCAATTGATCACGCTCACCGCCATGGGCTATTCACTGGTTGCCTTGTTCCGTCCGGTGCTTTATCGTTTTCGCACCGCGCCGCATGAACGCGAGCGCGCGGCGGAGATCGTGCGCGCGTATGGCCGTTCCTCGCTCGACTATTTCAAATCGTGGCCGGACAAATCGATTTTCTTCGGCGGATCACCGAACAGCTTCGTGGCCTATCGTGTCGGCGCCAATTTCGCGATCGCGCTCGGCGATCCCACCGGACCGGAAGCAGAGATGGAGCACACGATTCGTGCGTTCACGGAATTCTGCCAGGAGAATGATTGGCACCTGGCCTTTCATCAAACCTCACCGGATTTTTTATCGCTCTACCAGAAGCTCGGTTTTCGCAGACTCAAGATCGGCGACGATGCCATCGTGGATTTGACTGCGTTTTCGTTGGCGGGAAACGTCAGGAAGGAAATGCGCCAGGCCGTCAATCGGCTGGAAAAATCCGGCGTGCACGCCGTGCATTACGCGCCGCCGCTGGCGGATGAAATAATTGTCCAATTGCGGGAAGTTTCGGATGAATGGCTGCAGACGCCCGGCCGGCGCGAGCGGCGCTTCACCCTGGGGCTTTTTGAGCCAAATTATCTGCGTTCCACACCGGTGCTGGCGGCAGCGGACAAAGATGAAAAGATTCTCGCATTCGTCAATATCATTCCCTCCTTTGCGCGCGGCGAGAGCACCGTGGATTTGATGCGCCGGCGGGTACACGCACCGAACGGCGTCATGGATTATTTGTTTGTGAAAGTCTTTCAGCATGCCAAAGAACAAGGCTTCACGCGCTTCAATCTGGGCATGGCGCCCATGTCCGGCTTTCAAGAACGCGAGGAAGCCACGCCGGAAGAGCGCGCCATACATTATTTCTTCCAGCATTTGAATTTTCTGTTCAGCTACACCGGCTTGCGCCAATACAAAGCCAAGTTCGCCGACTTTTGGGAGCCGCGCTATGACGTGCTGCGCAGCCTGCTCGACTTGCCGAGACTGGGCGTGGCGCTCAGCAAAGTGGCGGAAATTGAGAATTGAGCAGGCAGTGAGTACAGAACATGCTGCCGGCTTATGTCGCGCGTCGCGCAAGGTCTTGCCATGAATCAGCCCGCCCTCGAATTGACCACCAGTCCCACTGCCGTGACCAAACGCGGGTCCCCATGGCTCAAACAAGCGTTGGGCTATTTCATCGCCGCAGTTTGCCTGGTGTGGGTCTTTCACGACATTCACGCCAGACGGCTTTGGCACAGCTTCACACACCTCAACTGGTGGTTGATTGGCGTTGCGATCTTCTTTGATATTTTGAGCTATTACTGCCAGGGTCTGCGGTGGGAGCTGCTGCTGCGCTCGCTCGGAAAAATTTCCTCCATGCGAACGACGCAGGCGATCTACGCCGGACTCTTCACAAACGAGATTGTGCCTTTGCGCGTCGGCGAACTGGTGCGTGCCTATTTGGTTTCGCGCTGGCTGCCGGCGGCGTTTGTATCCGTCATCCCGTCGATGGCTGTCGAGCGTTTATTTGACGGCGTCTGGTTGGCGCTCGCCATTGGCGTCGCGGCCTTCTTCGTGCCATTGCCCCACGATCTCCTCGCGGCCGAAGAAATCCTGGGCGTCCTCGTTTTGATGGCAATCAGTTTGTTCGTCTACCTGGTTTTCGGCAAACCTCGCGTGCGCAGTGAGAAAAAAATCTCCGCCTGGAAACCGCTGCGTACAATAACAAGATTCGTCGAACATTTAGCGAACGAGGTGCGCAGTATTGGCGCTTCGCGTTTCTCTTATGTCGCCATGCTGGTCTCGGCTTTCATTCTCGTTTTTCAGATCATCGCCTTCTGGCTGGTCATGCGGGCGTGCGGCCTGCAGTTGTCGTTTTGGGCGGGCGCGGTGGTGCTGCTCATCGTGCACATCGGCACCGCGATTCCCAACGCGCCTTCCAATATCGGCACCTATCAATTCTTCACCGTCGTCGGCCTGCAGCTCTTTGGCATTGATAAAACGCTGGCCACCGCTTTTTCGGTGGTGGTGTTCATCGTGTTGACGATCCCGCTGTGGCTGCTCGGCTTGCTCGCAATTAGCCAATCCGGAATGACTTTGGCGACGATTCGCGGCGAGATCGGCGGGATAATGAGCAAAACAAAAAATAGATTATCTGCGGACGAAAAATGAAACGCATTCTCCTGTTCATTGGCATTGCTTCTCTTCTGGCCAACCTCAGCCTCGCTCGCACGGAAGATTCCCTGCGTTTCGGCCGCTTCGGCAAAGTCTTTCTCTATCGCGAAAAGCCGCAGCCGGCGCACGTTGTGCTCTTCGTTTCCGGCGACGGCGGCTGGAATTTGGGCGTGATCGATATGGCGCAAGCGCTGGCGCATCTCGATGCGCTTGTTGTTGGCGTTGATATTACCCATTATCTCCGACAACTCGAAGGCGCCGATGACCAGTGCGCTTATCCCGCAGCGGATTTCGAAGCGCTCAGCCAGTTTGTGCAGAAGCAACTCGGCTACCCGCGCTACGTGACGCCGGTGTTGGTGGGATATTCTTCCGGCGCCACGCTGGTCTATGCAACGCTGGTGCAGGCGCCGTCCACCACTTTTGGCGGCGCCATCAGCCTTGGCTTCTGTCCGGACTTGCCGCTCAGCAAACCACTATGCAAAGGCAGTGGTTTGGAATGGCAGTCCGGTCGCAAAGGCAAAGGCTTCAGCTTTCTGCCGGCTGCCAATCTTGAGGTCCCCTGGATCGCTTTGCAGGGAACCAGCGACCAAGTCTGCAATTCCGACTCTACGGCAAAATACGTCAAGCAAGTCAAACAGGGTGAGCTTGTGATGCTGCCGAAGGTCGGGCATGGTTTTTCCGTGCAAAAGAATTGGATGCCCCAATTCAAGCAGGCATTCGCACGCCTCGCAATGAAAAGCGAAAGCGAGCCGGGGCCGCATGAACGAGCGCTGCAAGATTTGCCACTCATCGAGGTTCCGTGCGGCGGTGACGGCGGAAATCTCATGGCCCTTCATATCACCGGTGACGGCGGCTGGGGCGTGACGGACAAAGGATTGAGCAACACCCTGGCCGCACACGGCATTCCAGTGGTCGGGTTGAACTCACTTAAATACTTCTGGACGAAACGCACGCCGGAGGGAACAGCCAACGATGTGGAACGCCTGCTGCGCCATTATTTGTCCGCGTGGAAAAAGGAGAAATTGATACTCATCGGTTATTCCTTCGGCGCGGACGTGCTTCCTTTTGTGGTCAACCGGCTGCCGGACGAGTTGCGCGCCAAAGTGGAATTGCTCGTTTTTCTCGGACCGAGCGCAACAGCCCAGTTCGAGTTTCATCTCGCGAACTGGCTGGGGGACGCCGAGCCGCGCCCCCGTTTTATGGTGCAACCGGAGATCGAGAAGCTGCATAATATGAGAATGCTTTGTTTTTGCGGTGATGAAGAAAAAGACAGTCTTTGTCAGAAACTTGCGCCGCGTCTGGTGAAGACCGTGGTAAGAAAAGGCGGTCACCGCTTGGGCGGCAACTATGCGCCGGTGGCGGAGGAAATCTTGAGAGAGGTACAATAATATGAGAATCGCCTTTCCACCGTTCGTTGAAATTGCGCTGCGCACGGCAGTGATCTACCTCATCATTTTGACGGGCCTGCGCCTCACCGGCAAACGCGAGGTCGGGCAGATGATGCCGTTGGACCTCGCCATGCTCATCCTGCTGGCGAATGCGGTGCAAAACGCCATGACCGGGCCCGACACTTCGCTGCTCGGCGGAGTTGTGGCCGCCGCAACGCTTTTGGCCATGAATGCGGCGGCGACACGCGTGGCGTGGCGCAACCGCAAAATACGCCGCCTGGTTGAAGGCACGCCGACGCTGCTCATTCGCCACGGCGAGATGCTGCGCCAAAATCTCGCAAAAGAAAAGCTCACCAGCGACGACCTGCAGCAGGCGCTGCGTGAGCACGGCATTGCCAATGTCGCCGAGGTTTCGCTCGCGGTGCTCGAAATCGACGGCGCCATCAGCGTGCTCAGGAACGACGAGATGCCGGCGGTCGCGCGGCCGCATCATCGCATGCGGTTTCTGGATCGAAAAGCAGACTGATTCTCTGCAGGAACTTTTTGAAGGGATGATCGGGATGAATGCAGGCCGGTGTGATGATGAAAGCAGCTTGCAGCGGATTCTCCGCGCCTTGCGGCATCGCAATTATCGTCTCTTCCACGGCGGCCAAAGCGTCTCGTTGATCGGCACGCGGTTGACGCGCGTCGCCTCGAGCTGGCTGGTCTATCGTTTGATGGAATCGGCGCGGCGGGACTGCCGGGACTGGGCATCGCCGATGTTTTCCGGAAAAATTCGGCGCTTTGCCATGGGCGTGAAATGGGAAAAATCGAAATCGCGAGCCGCGTCGATTTCCACGAATTGCGGAATGAAGAAATTCAGCCCGTTGACTGGCTACCCGGCAGCAGAAGCACAAGCAATCCGGGAGACACGCAGAATGCCGGCGAAAACGCCAGCCGAACACGCCCGCGGGCATGCACGCGCATGAGCACGCTCACCAAAACCGTAATGAACAACCGCATCACCATCACACGAACGCCCAGTCTGTCTCCTTGTCCCCTGTCCCCTTGCTGGCAGAGCGGCGCAAAGGAATAAAGAACAAGTTGGAGGGCGAATGGGCCATCTTCGCAGAATGAAACCAAATCGTGTCAATCCTGTCCAGTTTTCTCAGGGCTTGCGCCGTCGCGTCGGAAGGCCTTTGGGACCGGCGGCGCTGCGCTTGGGCTTGGCGAGCACCGTCTTGCCAGGTGTGACTTGCTCGCTGGCCTTTCGAGAAGAAGTGACCTGCCGCGGCCTTGAAGGTGGCTGCTGAGCGGCATCCTCGACGAACTTTCTGAATGCGGTTTGCAGCAGCGTCACACTCTCGGTCAAGGATGCAATCGCCTTGCCCTGCTCTTTCACCATCTTGGTCAAAACTGCGATGATGTGATCATGATTGACCGCTTTCTTGTCCGCGCTGGTCACAAGATCGGGAGAGTCTTCGGCGACAAAGCCGAGATGCGGCGCCTTTCTGTCATCTGCCTTGAGGTTAAATTTGACCGGATTCAAATTCGCCAAAATGGCGGCTGCTTCCTCGTTAGAGAATTCTTCGATGTTTTCCTTCAATTCCCGCGTGCAGGCTGAAAGCAGGGCGCCGTAATACCTGATGCCGTCTGGCCAGTCGGCGGCATAGTTGAGGTGCAGTTCGCGCCTCAAATCCACCAGCGCACGGCCAGGTGAGAACCCAAGACTACCGCGGCGGGAGGAATGGCCCAACAGTAAATCAGCGGCACGAATGGTGGCAGTGAAGTTGTCTGCCACTTCCAGCTTTGCAAGCTGGCCGTAATTAAGGCTGCCGTTGGCAGCAATATTTCCGCCTGCGGAGATATTGCCATTAGCTGCAATATTACCGTTGACAGTGATGTTGCCGTTAGTCGTGAGTTCACCATGAAGGCCAAGGCTGCCACCTGCAGTACGAATGGTATTGGCAGTGATTTCGCCGCTGGCATGGAAGCTGCCATTGACCTCGAGGCGGTACGTCGGAGTACTGGTGCCGATGCCGACATTACCGTCATTGCGCACCGCCAAAAGACTATTTTGCGCCGCGTTGTTGATAAGCAGCGCCAGCTTGGACGCATCACTCGTCTCTCCCTGGATTCTCACGGTTTCTTGATTATTTTGGCGGGTCCCAAAGCCAAAATGCCCATCGCCATCGATACGCAATCGCTCTTTTCCTTTTGTTGCCATGGCGATGCTATTGGCATCAGGATAGTAAAAAACAGTTTTCAGAAGCTTTTCAAATTCAGCCATCGGACTGTTCCTTTCGCGGTGAATCTTTTACTGCAGCGGCAGCACGGTCACCGCCGGCGGCTCCGGCAGATTGAGACGGCTGAAATGCAGCGTGACCTCGACCCATTCCGGCAACGGGCTAGCGACGGCATAGAGCAGCCACCCCTCCACAAAAACCGGAATATCGGGCACCGTGCATACCGTCCCGGTTTTTCCTGCGGGCCATTGCGCATATCCGGCAAAACGGCCATAGCCTTCCACTTCACCAATGGGGCTCACCGTGAGTCCCGTTGCACGCAAAGAATCCAGTGGCGCCGGCCGGAGCTTCATCAGTTGTTCGGTACTGGGCATTTCCTGAGTCACAAAAAAAATGATCGCTGCCGGCGGTTCGTTTGCCGGCCGGGAAAGATCGAGTTGCTGCAAAATCGGGAATACCGACTCCACGCCGGCTATTTTCAACACGTGGGTGGGCGGCATAGCGAGCGGCAAGCGCAAGGGCCCGACCGTGGGATAGTAGTTCTTGTCGCAGCTTAGCCCCAACAATGGCAACAGAGCAACAATCAGAAGGATTCTGCCTAATGCCGGTATTCGAATGCGTTTTGTCATAGCGTTTCCTTGTCAGAGCTTGCCGGCGCGCAGTTCCACAATGAACGGATCGTACGCGGTCGTGGGCCGGCCGGAGGTGAGTGCGAGATAGAAATCGCGCGCAATATCGCCTTGCTGCTCGCGATTGAAGTCGCGCAAATGCTTGCCTGCTGCGAAAGCCGCCAGCAGAGCCGGCTCGCCGCCATAGCCGTAGCCGCCGGTGGCTTGCGCATGCAGCGCTTCACCCATGTACTGGCTGCCGACGTGTTCGTATTGCGAGACGTGAGTCAACTCATGAATCAGCCAGGCCATGTCGCTGTTGCCGGGCGCGGTTTTGATTTTGTGATTGAAATTGATGGTGTGAAAAGTCGTGACCCCCATGCCGCCGCCGCCACTGAACAAGGAGCCGATCCAGGCGATCAACGAATACTCATCGATGCGCACCTGCCAGTAACTGATGCTGCTGCCGAACACTTTCTTCGCCTCCGCGATTTCGGTGGAGGAGAGTGTGCGCGTGTTGAACTTGATGATTTGCCAAAGCAAATCCATGATCTCGCCGAGGCCGATCACATCCAGCAGTTTGGTGATCAGCCTGCCGACCCAGGCGGCACCGGAGAGAAAGCCACTCCAAATCCACTGCGCGAAACTCTTGATCCCGCGCACGGTTTTGATCCCCTGCCATAGCCATTTGACAATGCCCACCGCTCCGCTGCCGAGATGTTCGATGATCCGCCAAAGTCGCAGCGGCGCCTTCGTGAAAAGATCCCACACCCAAGCGCCGCCGGCTTTGAGCACATTCCAGCCCCACTTGCCTACCGCTTTTGCGCCCTTCCAGATCGCCCCGCCCACCGCTTTTGCGCCTTTCCAAATGGCGCCACCGACCGCCTTCGCGCCTTTCCAAATTGCGCCGCCCACGGCCTTCGCGCCTTTGCCAATGGCTTTGCCGACTTTCTTGATTCCCTTCCACAGACTGCCGAAGAACCCGCCCTGCACCATCGGCCTGCCGGTCTTCTGAACGTCAATGCCTTTGCTGCGCAGTGTTGCCATTTGGCCGTCTTGCTGAACGACATGCGTCAGCTCATGCGCCAGCAGTTTTTGACCGGCCGCAGATTCTGGCGCATACTCACCGGCGCCGAAGGCGATGTCAGATCCCACGGTGAACGCGCGAGCTTTAATGGCAGCCGCGGATTCGGTTGCCGGCGTGTCAGTATGCACGCGCACGTGACTGAAATCATAGCCAAAGCGCGGCTCGAATGCGGCGCGCGTGGCTTCAGGCAGAGGCCGGCCGCTGCCTTTCATGGCGTGAATGTTCGCCGAAACTTTCGGAGTGATGCTGGGCGCTGGCCGGCTTGCGGCTTTGGCTTGCACCGGTTCTTCTTCTTCCGGTTGACGCTGAATCTTCTTCTCCTCATCCTTTACCGGCTGGCGATTCACCTGCTCACTTTCATCATCACCTGCTTGGCGCTGTACGCTTTCTTCTTCCTCGCCGGCTTGCCGCTGCACCGGTTCTTCCTCTTTCATCTCGGCGCGTTGAATGGATTCGTCTTCCTCGTGAGGGCCGTCGAATTTCTCATGCGGGCCGACGAAGCGTTTGTCTTCCTCCATCGCTGTGGCCCGCTGAACGGTGCCGCCGGTAGTGGCCGCGCCTCGCCCGCCTGCCGGCTCCGGCATGTTGGTAACCTGCTCCGCGACGCGATCGGCCTCTTGCTCGTATTGATCGTTCGGCTGGCCGACTTTGAGCTTAGCCCGAATCAGCCGGCCGGTGGCGCGGTTGCCGATCGTCTGCTGCAGGATATGCGCTTCGAAGCTGCCCAATTGGCCACCCTCACGGGCGACTGCCCCCTGCGTTGATAATGTCGCTTCTGACAGATCACGTGCCGGTGTCGTCGTCTTTTGGGCAGAAACAGGTTTGGCAGCGCCTTTCTTCTGCGACCGTTGAATTCTTGGGTTTCTCATGACACTTGCTCGGTCTTGCGTTGCACAGCTTACCGCGAAATGCTGCTTTGGCTTTCTCAAGAGTGAATCGCTGAAAAAAGCAAAGATTGTTCCAACCGATAGAAACAACCCAACGGATGCGGAGTCTTTATCAGTTGGGTTGTTTCTATCGGTTGGAGATACACCTTTTACTGTCTCTCGTTTGCGTTCAGAAGATGAATCCTACCCGCGGTGCTGCTGCGCAAATCCGGTGGCCTGAATGCCGCTTTGCCACGCCTCATTTCCCGGCCTTGGCCATGAGCCAGCACAAAACCACCCACTGAAACGCGCTGAGCCAGGCAATTACCAGGGCGGTGAGAAAATAATCCAACAGCCACCACGCCGTGAACAATCGTGGACGATAGAGGGCAACCAAGACAAAGGCCACCCAGTGAGCCAGGCAATAACCGCAGCTCACCAGTTCCCCGAGGAATGGACTTCTTTTCTTCAGCCATTCCCGCAGCGGCAAAAAGGCCTTGGTCTCGGTTACCGTAAACGAAATTGAAGCCGTCGCAAGGGACAAGTAAATGATCAGTTTCATTTTTTGAGAGGCCGGAATGCCCTCAGTCCCTTGCGACTAACGTGGGCAGCCGCTGCTGCAGCGTGCCACCGGGCGCAGCATATACTTTTTGTTCCAGAAGGGCGTGAGCATGGTGGACTCCTTCAAGTTTGGTGATTGTTCTATCGTGCCGCAAATAGAACGACAATGACTTCGTTCTTTCTGTGGGTCTTCGTTTCGCATTTCCACGGGCCATTTCCAGAGATTTCAAACTGACTACTTGAACCCAAACTGCCCCCGTGAGTATATCTTTACTTTGGTCTCTTGCGCAAAGTATGCCGTAATCGCCTTCTTGGTCGTGGCATCCATTTTGATCCGGGGGCTTGGGCTTATCACGTATTTCACTATACCGTTGCGCATCTCCTCATTACGCCAGCCCGGTGCATGAAGAAAGAAATCTTTTCCAAACTTATCCACGTAGGACTTTCCAAAATAGTTAGTCCAGAAGAGCCATCGAATCCTTGTTGCTTCTATATCCGCCGAGAGTTTAGGGGGAGGGTCTCCCTCTAGGTCGATATAGGCAAATGCAAATGCAAGTGCGGGAAACAGCGCGTCTAGTAGTCGACATAAGGCTTGAATCATATCTTCGTTTCTTTCATCCTGCAGGTAATCCAAACTAGCGCTTAGGAACATGTGCCCTTTAGTTCGACTTAGTCCCATTTCTACCTGATGAGAGTCAACCGAGAGAGAGTAAAAATCTTCGAGGGGATTAGTCTGATAGTATTTAATAGGCTCAACTACAGTATTGCTTTCCGGCTCTCGGCATTGAACTCCAAGTCGACTTAGTATTTCAAAAAGAGGGAGAAAACCTCTCGTCTCTAATGCCTGTGAATGCAATAAACGAGCGGCTATTCCTTGCTCAAGTGCCATATAAGCTCTTTCCCTTAGGCAATTGGATTAATCTTGACACCACCAATTCGTTCGACAGCTCTCCTCACCTTTTCCGGAACATTCCCTTTCCAATCCAATTGAACCGGCTTACCACTTGCTTTATACTTTAAAAGCTGATTTCTGAGAAATGTCAAACGCGCCAACTGCTTTTCCTCCTCCCAATTCTCGAAACCCGTCCAGTTCTTTACTTCAACTACTACCTCTACTTTAGAACCGTCATCTTTCACTTTATTTTCTGGATCTTTAATAATTATTGAGTTTTGCATAAGTAATAGGAAATTGACAGTTTTTTGATTATATTAAGAGGCATGAGACCTTATGGAGCT
>JAKLJX010000021.1:0-39863 GCA_023150945.1 bacterium
CTCCATAAGGTCTCATGCCTCTTAATATAATCAAAAAACTGTCAATTTCCTATTACTTATGCAAAACTCAATAAGTCTGCTTCCTCCAGATTAGCATACATCAGTATTGCTGAATCCAGTATCGCTCTGTTTAAATTTGCTCGACACAGATTTGCTCCCTGAAAACCTGCCCACTGAAGATGAGCTTCACGCAAGTTGGCCTTGGTAAGATCAGCTTCTTTTAAGTGTGCTCCTATAAGACCCGCCTGTTGTAGATTTGCTTCTGATAGATTAGTTTTGATCAAAAGCGAACCGGTCAATGCGGTTCTTCTAAGATTTGCCCCGCTAAGGTCTAACAAGCAAAGGTCTGCTTGTGAGAGATCTGGATTTATCGGCGTATTTTTCCTCTCCATTTATTCCAAACATCTATCCCCCTTTTGAGAATCTCAAGATGTTCCAGATTAGCCATTATTGATGTCTTCCAATCATGTTACCGTAGTGAGCAAGAGATTGCCGTCGCGGTAGGAAACGGCGGTCACCCGCCGTCCCCCGCGCAGATCCCGGCGTGCAGTTTTCCCGCACCGGGCTCTTCAGCAAGACTCGCTTCATCAACCGGGATAGCAAGAGAATCGAAATCGTCGTTGCCCGCTGTGGATTTCCGTGATTCGCGGCTGTTCTATCCGATGGCGATTCATCAGCGCCCAGAAGGTCTTGCCAGATGAAACGCCAAATACGGGGCAGCGGGCTCCATTCAACTATACACGCCCGAGTTGCGGCCGCACTGATCCACTGCGAACTTCTGACTCGGTAGACACTCACGCGACCGTCCTATTTAGGGCCGTCGTGTTCCTCTGCCTCGTCCACAAAACGCTTCCAAATGATCAATAACAAGACAAACGCCAAGCACAGACCGATGAGTGTTCCATACACATCCTTCCAGTCAAACACCCCTTTAGGAAGCACCGGCTGTAGAAACTCATAGGCTATGTAGCCCGAAGCAAGCAGAGTGGCTATTCGAAAACTCTGCTTTTTCGTCGAATTCATAGCCGCGATGGTCAAGAAGATCTGGACAACGATGCCCCCGAGATTGCCAATGCTGTCGGCCAATCCGAAATCCATGATAGTATGGCGATATACATACGGCCGATAGACAAATCTTCCAAACTCCGTCACGAAGAATGCCACTACAGCCACACCGAGAAATACCAAGCGAATTCGCCCAGGTCTCAGAAATTGCTCCGGAGTTGCAAGCCAACCCATCTTTCGCTCACAATCTTTCGGCAGCCCAATTTGGATAGAGTGGCGCGTCTTGGCGCCACACCTCCCACACCACTTGGCACACAGATCACGTGCCAAGGCGCTTCGGCTGGGTGAACTCGTTATGCGTGAAGCCGCGGCAACCCAAAGTATCGAAGTACTGCGCCGGCATGGCAAAACTCAACGCCGGACTCCGGCTCGAGCGCCAGGGCCCATGCGCGGACGTTATCGTGTTCCAAGCCAGCCTGCGGCTTACGTTGCGCCGGTGGTGCTCACGGCGGCGGTTACGTAACGCTGCGAAGCCCGACTCAAAAAGGTACTGACTATGCTCGGAAGTCGAAACGATGTAAGTCTATGGTGGAATTGGACGTGATTTCTCGATGGGAAGAGAAAGGATTGACCCGAGGGGAACGATGGAGCATGCATGATCATACTCATCACATTTCTGCCAGCATCCACGGAGGTTGCTCAAAGCAGCCACCCAGAATCATGGCCGCATAATGCAGAAATGCCGTGAAATTGTCAAGCGGGAATTTGAAATCCGAGAAGAATTGGGCTGGCTCTCGCGGCAACGGCGGATTGTGAAGGCGCTACACTGTCAACTGGAGCGGTGGAGGCGCGAAACCATGCTGGCATGGTCTCGATTGCAGTGGAGCGTCAAGTTGGCCTGGGAGGCTCATTCTCAGGCCGCGCCACGGAAGGTCATTTCCGGCGGATGGGCTGGCAAAATGGAGAGTAACACAGCAGGGCTTCGCAAGTCATGCGGCCAAGATTTGGGGAATCAAGTGGTTGGCTAAAAGCCCTTGGTGGGAAAGGTCATGGCTGGCCACCCGAGGTGCTGCGAAGTACTGCATTTGAAACGGGCAGCCGCGAGCAGCAGGATTTGTCCTGGGTCATAAGGAAACCGGCAGCCGGCGGCAAGGCAATGAGTTCGCGGACGCAAGGACAAGTTGGTCGAAACCGATCCCTCCAGCAAGCCGCCAAGACCCTGCCGCGAGCAGAGTCATTCGTTTACTACGGCACCCTCCATCGTCATTCCAGCGCTAAAAGGTGTACAAACTTGACCATCTTTGTCCCGGCCACAAAACAAAAAAGGGAATCGCGGGGATTCCCTTTCTGATCAAAATCATGCACTTGGCTTGGTTGCGGGGGCGGGATTTGAACCCGCGACCTTTGGGTTATGAGACCAACGGCGCAGCAGCCGTTGCGCGCGCAAGCCCTTGTTTTGGAGGCCGAAGCAAGATAGTCAGCGTCGATGCAGCGTCGGTGGTGGACGTTGCCGGGCCATTGCATCATCATCTCCACAGCACGGCGGGAGGGGCTATTATTCACATACTGCCAGAGATTCGTCCACAGGCGTGCCATATGAAAAGGTCCGCACGTGCCCAAGGAACTTTGCTATCTTGCAAATCGCGGTCCAGTAGTCATGTGATACTATCGCAGCAGACTCATGCGTCGTACTTCGCTGAAACGACCGGCATGAAGCCGATAGAAATAGACACCGCTCGCGAGCGGGCGGCCATTTTTATCCCGAGCCTGCCAACGCACGCGATGATCACCTGCGCTGAACTGCGCATCAGCCAGTGTCTCGATCTCATGCCCCAGTGCGTCAAAGATCGTGATCACGACGTGACCGGCTTCCGGCAGCTGAAAGCGAATCTCGGTTTCGGGATTGAAGGGATTAGGGTAGTTCTGGAGCAGCTGATAAGCTGGCGATGCCCCTGCTTCCGCAGCACGAAGCGATGCCTGCTTGTAGATGCCCTGCTCAATAAGGGCAATGGCATTCTCAGCAGCCGTAAGCAAAGGTTGGCCTTCGGCAAGCGTAAGCACGCCACTGGCGATGAACCCATCAACCTGGTTGATAAAGGCCTCCAACTGGTTGATCGCTGTCTTGGCATTGACGTCATCTTTGTCCAGTTGCTGCAATGCGGCCCTGAGCTTGGTCAGCAATGCGTTGCCTTGCCCGCCGTTCAAGACCCCGGACGCGATCAGGTCTTGCACCTGCTCCATAAGTGCCTGAATCTCCTCCTGGGGAGTTGCAATCATCAGGTAGCGCACCAGGGCGAAGTCATGGCCCGTGGCGCTACCCGCACTGGCAATGCCCGCCACTACCATCCTGCCATCATCCTGCAATGCAACGGCTTTGGCGCCTGCCTCACTGCCCAGGGTGGTGGTGAGCAGACCACTGCTGCCGAAGCTGGCGTCGAGCATGCCGCTATTGGTGCAACGGGCCAGCGCGAACACGTTGTAGGTGTTGTTGAAACTCATGCTTCCCACCAGCACGATCCGGCCATCACTCTGCAGCGCGACATCATACGCATAGTCGGCTTGGGAGCCGAAATCGGTCACCGCCCAGCCATCTCCGTCAAAGCTGACATCCAAACTGCCATCCGCATTGTAGCGTGCCACGAGGAAGTTTTGGTATGTGGCATCGTTGCTGGAGCCATGCCCGGCTGCGACAATCTTCCCGTCAGGTTGCAGCGCGAGCGCGTTCACCTGTTCATTGTGAAGACCAAAGTCGCTTATGAGCTTGCCGTCGCCGTCAAAGCTCACATCAAGAGTGCCATCGCTGTTGTAACGCGCCAATCCAAAACCATCATGGTAGTTGTCGATATGTGCCTGTCCTGCGATCAGGATTTTTCCGTCTGGTTGCAGGGCGAGAGCATAGGCAAGATCATAGCCAAAATCAAAAACTGTCATGACTTTGCCATTAACGCCAAAACTGGGATCCAGGCTGCCGTTACTGTTGTAGCGGGCCATGACATAACGCCAACTGGAGGTCGCGGTGTATCCGCCCACGACGATCTTGCCGTCGCCTTGCAGTGCAATGTCCGTGGCGAAATCACCGTCACCATAGAAATCGGTGGTGACTTTTCCCCCGGTGCCAAAACTGGGGTCCAGGCTGCCGTCGGTATGGTAGCGCACCAGCGCGAAATCCGCATTTGCGGGGTAGGAGGAAGTGTAAGTGCAGCCGGCCACTACGATCTTGCCATCGTTCTGAACCACGGCGCGCGCAGCGCAATCAAAGCTGGTCCTGATGTCAGTCGTGACTCTGCCGTCGACCCCAAAACCGGCGTCCAGACTGCCGTCGCGGTTGTAGCGTGCGACCGCAAAGTCGATTGGCCATACCGCCACGGTGTAGCCCACGGCGACAATCTTGCCATCGCTGGGGCTGATCACAACCTCCGTGGCATAGTCATAGTTGGGCCCGACAAAGTCGGTTGCAACCCAGCCATCGCCATCCAGGCTGGGATCCAGGCTGCCGTCGTTGTTCAAGCGCGCGAGCAAGAAGTCCTCGCCAGTGGTGAAGAGACCACCGTCAACAGAGCCCGCGACCAGAATCTTGTCATCACTCTGAATGGCAATACTTCTCGCCGCGCCCTCGACCGCTCCGAAACTGGGTTGCACCAGGCCGTCACCATCAAAGCCGGTATCCAGGCTGCCCTCGGTGTTGTAACGTGCTATGAGCGTACGATATCGGAATTGGTTTGTGAAGTACTGGCCAGCAACCACGATCTTGCCGTCCGATTGCAGGCCGACGCCGTAGCCATAGTTTTCAGTAGCACCATAGTCAGTCGTGACTTTACCACCAACGCCAAAGCCACTGTCCAAGCTGCCATCGCCGTTGTAACGCGCCAAGGCCAAGTCCCTGGTTGACGAACTGCCAGCGGACATCTCACCGGCCACCACAATTCTGCCATCCGTCTGCACCACCACGCCGTGGGCAATTGCGCCGCCACTTGGACCGAAACTCGTGACCAGTTTGCCATTACTGCCAAACGAATTGTCCGGGCTGCCATCGCTGTTGTAGCGCGCGAGTCCAAAGTAGAACCTGCCGCTCCAGACGGAGCCCGCAACCAGGATTTTGCCATCTGCCTGAATGGCAACATCATATCCGTTATCGCTGCCGGCACTGAAATCGGTGATGACAATACCGCTGGTGCCGAAACTGGCATCGAGGCTGCCCTCGCTGTTGTAGCGCGCCAATGCAAAGTCAACCGCGTATGAGATGGTTGAGGTGTAGCCGGCTGCCAAGATTTTTCCATCGGGCTGCAGCTCGATGGCATAAATGAGGGCATCATCCTGTATGGTGGTGAAAACCTTGCCGCCATTGCCAAAGCCGGCGTCCAGGCTGCCGTCAGGGTTGTAGCGGACAAGAACAAAGTCTGAATAAATCGTATTGCCACGCCTGGCGGAGCCGCCTACGACGATCTTACCATCTGGCTGGAACAGGGCGCCGCCAACCATGTCGATTCTGGAACCCAGGTCGGTCGTCACCCTGCCGTCTGTGCCAAAGCTAACATCCAGACTGCCGTCCGGCATGTAACGCGCCAGTGCAAAATCAGAGCCTCCGTCGTCATTCGTGTAGCCGGCGACAAGGATTCTGCCGTCGGCTGGTGCGATAGCGACGCTCTGACCAACCTCCAGGTTGGGGCCTATAAAATCAGTCGTAACCTGCCCGTTGCTGCCAAAAGCCGGGTCGAGACTGCCGGCTTGAGCCAGGCATTCTCCTGATGCAAGCGCGAGCATCGTGCCGAGCAGAAAGGACATTGCGCCCTTCGCAAGCGGAGATCTGTGGCGCATTGCTGAGTTGGGGCTCATGAAGAACCTCCTGGGTGAGTTGAGTAAATCGTTCATTGGCGTGCCGCGACGCGCGACTTTGCTGCACCGGGTTGGAACACAAAATCGGCGAACGCACGCAATCATGCTATCAAGCAGACCGTCAATCTCAGTCGCAAGATCTGAAGGAAGGGGGTACGGCAGGGGAAGGTGGCGGCATGGGAGCGCTGGGTATCATGTCCCAGCATGAATCGGAAAGAACGAGCCTGAATACTTGCGGCCAACGCGCCTACCAGTGCAATCGGACCTTGCGCCGCTGGCGCCCACGCATGAGTGCGCACCGCAGCATCTGAAAAGCTACTGGAACGAGGTCTGCGATGAAACACAGCTCTCTGTTCATCATCCATCACACCGGTCGGCTGCAAGCCTCCCCTTGAGCACGGTTCGCTTTCGAGAAAAAATCGTCCTGGCGCGCACGCTCCAGCGAACAATGCCCACCTTGACCCGGCCGTATCACTCAATGAGTCAGGAAGGCAATTACGAGAGAACTATCTGCAAGGGCCGGACACATGCAAAAACACCTCTCGCTCTAGTGCCGGCTCATTACACGAAGAATATAGAAATCGCGTGGCGCATTAACAACATGAAAGTAGGCCGAACGGATCATCTCAGACACCACGTTCGGAGACCGAATTCTTTCCCCCGCCAGCACACGAAATCAGCATGCCCGGCTGACTTCGTGCGGTATGTACCAAAGTCTGGGGTAAGTACAAGACCTCCGGGACCAAGGATAAGCCAATAATTCTGTTCCAATTGAATCTTGGCTTATCGCAGTAGCATTAGCTTCATCACCTGTGAAAGCTCTCCTGCGCGCAGTTGAAAGAGATACACCCCACTTACCAAGCCTTTCGCCTCCCAAACGCGCTGGTGCTTGCCCGCTGGCAGCTTTTCGGAAACCAGCGTGGCGACTTCATTGCCGAGCAAGTCATAAATCTTCAGCGTGACAAAGCTCGCGTTGGGCAACGCAAACGCAATCGTCGTCGTGGGATTAAAGGGATTAGGATAGTTGTGCCAAAGCTGAAACTGGGCCGGCATTTCCGCTGCGTTCTCATGCACTGTCGAGACTTCCGAAAACTTTCGTACGAGCACATATCTCACGAAATCTTGCGCGTGTTCAAACTTCATGAAGTAGAGCGGAAAGCTGACCAGCACCACGCGATGATCACCGCCGAGATATTCAATGCCCACTGGCTGGCCATTCATCATGCCACCCGGTGTGCCGTCGGCAAAGCGACTGTGATAACGATACACGGTCCGTGCACTCTGGGCGGGATGAATACCCTCTATTCTTGTGAGATGATAACTCCAGGCCGCCAAGCCTTTGGTGGTATCCACGGCGAGCGTGGGATAACCGGGCTGCGCAGGTGAGGCAGACCAAAAGCGCGCTTGCGAAAAATACTCCACGCGCTCGAGCTTGAGATCGTCATAGATAAATTCGCCTGGCCCGTAGTACGCAGGATACGTTTGTGCGGTAGAGAAAGCGCGCGAAGGCATGAAGACGGTTACCAACAAATTGCCGCCATATGCGAGGTATTCTTGCAGGCATCGCCGGCCTGGCAGTGCTGCCGCGGGATCGGAGAAGTCGTTGCCGTGCCACACCACGGTGGAATAAGCTCCCACATCAGCCAGCTTGATGCTACCAGCATGTGCGAGATCATACTCGGTGTGGGTGAAGCCGGCGACCAGGCCGCGATAGTATTGATCCACCTCCTCGTCCGTGGGCCGCATGAGCTGGCCGTCGCCATCCGCGGTTTCATCGACAATCAAGATGCCGCCATCCAGCGAAACCAATCGCGAGCGTACTTCCATGCTGGCTGCGCTTTCGTGAAGTTGGTCATCCAGTGCGCGCACAGTGTAGTAATGATAAATGCCCTTGGTCGCGGTTTCATCCACAAACGAGGTGTCTCGCCAAACGCCGGGTGTCAAAAGAATTGCAGCACCTCCCGGCTCCGGGGCGCGATAGAGGCGATAGCCGAGCAAATCATACTCTCGATTAGGCGACCACGCAAGAGTAATATGCGTGCGCGTGGGCCGGTCCGTGAGATTGATTGGGGCCAGCGGAATGGAACGTACCGTCGCTCGGCGCTCAACCGTCTGGCTCTCGTGGCCTTCATGATCATATGCGCTTACACCGACGAAATACGCCTGGCCCTCAGTCAGATTCTCCAAAATGATCTGCGTGTCGCGCGTGGTGAAGAGCGTGTCGTATTGACCCGAAGACCTGCCGAGATGAACATGATAGCCGGCCAAATCTGACTCAGCATTCGCGCGCCACGACGCAAAGAGACTCGCACCATCGCCCTTATCCACTACTTCAAAATCCTGCACCACCGCTGGGGTTGCAATCGAATGAACCAGGAACGCCGCGCCAGCCTTGGTCACTTCCGCGCAATAGGGCATGCTGTAATTGGCGATGACATCCTGCGGCGTGTGATAGTATGGGCTGAAATCCATCTCTTCAAAGTAGATCGCAGGAAAGCCATATTCCCAAAACGGGTAGCTGTCCGAAGCCTGATTGAGGCTACCGGGCGTGGCTTTGATGGCTGTGTAGGTATTGGTAAGAGTCATCGCCATGTCGAGCAGATGTTCGCTGCCGGTGTAATAGTTGATGCTCACGCGGCTGGCAGGCAACGACCTGAGCGTGTGGCTGATCATGTCGTTGTTGATCATGAGGCGCAGGTTCATGCCCGCAGCTTGGGCTTTTTGCGCCATATCATAACAGCCGGAACCGCCGGAAAGCATCAATTCCTCCGCGCCAAATGCGACGAACTTGATGGTGGCCTCGGGCTGATAGCCGGTGCGCTTCATCGCGCGTGCGATCTCCCATGCCGCAGCAGTGCCGCTGGCGTTGTCATCTGCGCCGGGCGCGAAGCGCATGGGATCATCATAGGTAAAGCAATCATAATGTCCACCGATGAGACAAACCGCGTCCGGATCCCGGCTGCCGGGCAAAGTGACGATGACATTCTTCTGCCACGTCGTGGTGTCCACCGGCCAGGGATTGTAGCAGAGAAAGGAATCGATCTGTACCTGCTCGAAGCCGAGGCGCGCGTATTGCCGCGCAATCCACGCTGCGACGGCGTGCCGAGTCGGCGCCAGGCTGAAGCGCGTTTGAAAGTCCTGCAAGCTTTGGATGAAATACCGCAAAGAATCAGGATTGATTTCTGCGATGATTTTGGTGATGTCGTCCGCTACGGGCAGAGCGGGTGAGAGGCGGCTCAGGATGCGTTCCTCCTTCAGGAACTTGGGCGTTTTAGGCAGGGCCACGGCGCGCAACCCGGCACGAGCGATCTCCAAGGCTGAAAGATCGGGGGCTTTGAGGAGCAACACCTCGCGGCTGGCAAACAACACCTTGCCCGATGACGGCTTGCGTATCGCATTACGCCCATGTTTGCCGCAAATAATGAAATAGGACTCCGACCAGGCGGCAGCATCGATGATTTCAAAGGGCAGTCCGGATTCGTTCAGCTTGGGGAGATCGGCCTGGCTAAGTCCACAAATGAAAGCGGATTCAAATTGATAATACACCGGCAACCGGAGCCGCGCCAACACGGCGCGCTCCTCGCCGTTATTGAGGCGAACGGCAATGAGATAGTCCGTTGCTTCTTGCGCCGACGAATCCGGCAACATGAAAATACTCAAGACGATCATGACCGCCGGCAAGCATGAGATATGAGGCCTTCTGATCAGCATAAAGAACTCCAAATGATCGACAATGCCTTACTATTGCAGCGAATGCCATGCATGTGACCTTTTCCACGACGAGTTTTCTGTCTCGAACAACTCGAGTCCGTCCGAATATCCGACACTCAAAATTCTCTTCCACAGCGAGCAGTGTCTTCATCCCTTGAACCTGTCTGCCCTGTCTGCACAAGAGAAAAGCGTTGGCGAATGGGTTCTGGTCATGTATCTGCACGAGTTGGTTACCTCGCAAATGATAGCCCGTCGCAAATTACCGCAACAAGATGAGTTTCTTGACCTGTTCGAACTCCCCTGCCTGCAACCGATACAAATACACTCCGCTCGCCAAGTCCTTTGCCTCCCACACACGCTGGTGCCTGCCGGCTGGCAGTTTTTCTGAAACCAGCGAGGCGATTTCATTGCCCAGCAAGTCATAAACCTTCAGCGTGACGAAGCTCGCTCGCGGCAGTGCGAAGGTAATGGTCGTGGTGGGATTGAAGGGGTTGGGATAGTTTTGCGACAAGTTCCAGGCGGCTGGCAAGGAGACAGCGAACTTACTGTCAGTAATAATAGTAGGCGCCTCCGGATAGATCTCCATGTCGTCGATAAATGCACCCACATAGGTATTAACGGAGTCCGAGATAAAATGAAAGCGTACCCAGACGTGCTCATTGCCCGTGCCCACAAACTGGTTCAGCGAGATTTGCCGTTGTACCCACTGTGGCCATTGCCTTCCAGAAAGTGAGTCGAGTTGTACCCAGGCCATGCTATCACGGCTCGCTTCGACGTGGCAAACGCCACTGCCTTTGTCAATGATGTAGCGGGTCCAGAATGTGAGCGACGCTTCATCCACCAAGGACAGATTGAATCCCGGCTTAAATGTAAGACAACAGTTCAAAGGAGTCTTGATGAGCGTGGTAGCTGATCGCACACCCGAATGAGAATTTGTGGACTTGATGACCCAGCCCTCTTCCAAATCCCAAAAGTCAGAGTCAAATTCAAAGTCGTCCATCAGATTACTGACGTGAGTCTCAAAAGTTATGCTATCATTATAGGCATTGCGATCTTGCGCTACACCTACAAGTGAGATCGTGAAGTCTGCCTTCCCAGTTTGGGCAAAAGCAACCGGCTCGAATAGGACGCTCTTGTCTGCGTCGCTCGCCAGCGAGGTCATCAGATAGGTGTCCCGGTAGATCACCTGCCCGGCAAATGAACCCATGCAACTCAAAGAGAAATTAGTTTCTGCATTGCGCCCTTGGTTTTTGACTTTTGCCGTGGGACGAAGACGTGCCAGGATCGGCAGTTCCTCGGTCACTGGCCAGATCTGCCGCACCAATATATCGTGATCCGGGTGCGTCACCAGCAAATCCACGGGAACGGTCTGTCTGAAGGCTGTGGTGTCATTGGAAAAAATCGTCAGTCCGCCGCGGTATTTACCCGGTTCCAGATTTCGTGCACCAATCCGCATCTGCATCACTGTTGATTCGCCGCCGGACAGACTGCCTGATCCATTCACCACCTCCAGCCAGTCCACCATGCTGTGGGTTTCTCCGTACGCAATCATGCGAGAAGCATCGTTGCCGTGATCTTCGAAAAGCACGATGCTGCCATCTGTGATCACGATGTCGTCCACAAAGAACCCGGGCCTCGTCGGATCCATTCCTCGCACAAAATTTGTCGGCAGAGAAGCAAAAGCAAAGCGAATCACCACGTCGTCGCTGCGGTAAGAAGAAAGGTCGAACTCAACCTCCTGCCATCTGCCACTAATTCCGGTCCAGCCTGCGGTACTTTCGCTGATACCCCGCCAAAGGCAGAAGCTGTACAACCTGCGCGAGGTGTAACGTGGCCTGATCGGTTCGGCGATAACAAAAGTATTTCCCCGGTCCGTTGAAACCCACACATTGCATCCCTCCCAGCCGTCAAAGGGTGGCATGAGGTGAATTCCCGAAGTATCTTGCATCTGCCAAAAGCCTCGCCAGGATAGACGTGGCTGGTCGGTTGCAGACAAATCGAGAACCGGGGTATCCAGGCATTGGAGCCAATTTTTGTGATAAGTACCGGTTGGAGGATCACCACACCACCACGAGAGGCTGTCGAAGGACATATAGCTGTCAGAGTGAAAGGATGCTGTGCAACTGATGTCGAGAGTAGAATACTCCAGTGACGCAACACCAAGGTTTTGGATGGTCAAGGATTCAAACAACGAATCCCCAGCCACGATGGTAAGATCAAGCTTATTGGGGATAGTTGTCAATGCCGGCCCTCCCGTCTGGCCATCCCAAATATAGGGACAGAAGGTGCCGATCTCACATTCGCCCCATTTGATGCGGAAGTAGCCGCCATCACCCCAGGAGGAAGACCAACTGTTTTTGCAGATCCAGCTCTGCTCATGGTCGTTCCATCCCACCAGCACCACGGCATGACCGCTGACCAGATTTCCCCACACATGTTCATAAACACCCCCGGTATAGTAGCGGAGATCATCATATATCAAAAGATATGCGACAACCGGCCGTCTGAGCAGGGCACTTTTGATGTTTTCGATCTTCGCCTCCCCCAGGGTGACATATCCCCAATCGGGAATGGTGACGGCTTCCTGCTCCCAATGGCCGCAGGCGCTGCTGCAAGGAATTGTATCGTCTCCCTGATACGGAAGGCAGGCTTCGGTCGGCACGCCTACCGTTTGAACAAACTCAAATACCTGTTCGACAGACCAGTTGACACAGTTGCCTTCACTGCACGATAGGATGAATTGCTCGGAAAGATCAATCTGCGCGGCTGGATTGCCGTGGTGTATTTTCCACCATGCTTCCACGGCTGCCAGCGCAGCAAAGTCCCAGCAACTGCCACAAGGCTTGGGATGGGCCTGGCTTTTCACGGGCGTCATCCAATTGCCGTTGTTGTTCCGCCAGTCGAACACCGGCGGCAGCGATTCCACTTTGGGTAATGTTATCAACTTGGCCTTGCTGCGAGCCAGCACCGGAATTTCGGCGCCACCGAGTCGTTTCAGTTCTTCGAGCGGCAGTTGGGTCACCCAGCTTTCACCAGCCGTCCAATTAGCGCCTTTGGCAGCAATGGCCTGCTTCACTCGCTCAACGTCGCTCGAGGCAAATACTCCCTGCGATAGTAGAGAGATCAGAACGAATGAAAGAGCTGATTTCTTCATGACAGAACTCCTTGACTGACTAAATCATTTCATAAATCACCGCAATAGAATGAGCTTCTTCGCTTCCTCAAACTCACCAAACTCCAGGCGATAGAACTACACGCCACTCGCCAAGCCCCGCGCTTCCCACACGCGCTGGTGCTTGCCCGCCGGCAGTTTTTCTGCCACCAGCGTGGCGACTTCATTGCCCAGCAAATCATAGATCTTCAGCATAATAAAACTCACTTTCGGCAACGCGAATACGAGGGTGGGGTTGAAAGGAACAAATGCTCTCTTTGTTTTCTTTGTATTTTCCAAAGCTTGATTTTTTAAGACCGGGTTTGTATATTGTGGGCACAACAAAAACAAACGCCCAATTCCGGAGTGCTCGAAATGGACTTGCACGAACGCATCTCAATCAATCCGAAAATTTGCCACGGCGAGCCTTGCATCAAAGGCACGCGCATCATGGTGACCAACATTTTGGCGGCGATTGCCGAGGGTTTGCCGATGCCGGAGATTCTTCAAGACTTCCCAGGTATCACCGCTGAAGATGTTTTGGCTTGCGTCGCCTTTGCGAATGACGTCATCCAGGAAAGAAAGTGGTATCCTGTAGATGAAACTGAAGCCGCTGTGGCGTGATGAAACTTCTGGCCGATCAAAATGTCCGGTTTCGCGCCGTTCTCGCGCTCAGAAAAGCCGGTTATGACATTCTCCATACCTCTGAAATCGAACTGGCAACGGCAGAAGACGAGTTCATTTTCAATACGGGTTTGGCGGACGAACGCATACTGATCACCTTGGACGAAGGCATTGGCGACTACCACGTGTTGCCTTTGCCCGAACATCATCCTGGCGTCATTCGATTAAAGCTTCATCCACAGCGCTGGCAGTGGGTATCCGCACGGCTTGAGCAGTTCCTGCAAACGACCAACGCTGAAGAATTGCGCGATAAATTGATCATTCTGTATAATGACCGTGTGCGCATAAGATAGTAATGAATGATGTGAAGTCGGACTTTCGCGCTGATCGTGTGGCAAAAATCCGGCTGGTTCACGCCCAATTTTCTATTTGAGCAGAATGAGTTTCTTCGTCTGCACAAACCCTCCCGCTTGCAGGCGATACACATACACCCCACTCGCCAAACCTTTCGCCTCCCACACGCGCTGGTGCTTGCCCGCCGGCAGTTTTTCTGCCGCCAGCGTGGCGACTTCATTGCCGAGCAAATCATAAATCTTCAGCGTGACGAAACTCACTTGCGGCAGCGCGAATTCTATGGTGGTGCTGGGGTTGAATGGATTGGGATAGTTCTGCGCCAAGCCGAAATTCTGGGGTTGTGCATTCGCTTCATGGATTGCCACTGTTCCGTTTTCCGTGTATTTTATCGTTGTCATGACGCTCCCATACCAATCATTGCCCCGACTGGTACCAGCCACATAGACATTTCCAGCAGCATCAACGGCAACGCCCCATGCTTCATCGCTAGTATCTCCAGATCCAGTATATTGCGCGATCCATTGTTCAACACCGGCAGCATTGTATTTGATCGTGTTAAAATCCGAGTTATCGCGTAAACCGATGCTGAATCCGGTTACATAGACATTGCCCGAAGCGTCAACCGCCAAGCCATACGGGAAGTCATAACTTTGCCCCGCTGAATTGCTGTAACGGGCAACCCATTGCTGTTCCCCGGAATTGTTGTACTTAACGGTCGCAAAGTCGCCATAACCATTACTCAGTCCGATGACATAAACATTGCCGGCGTTGTCGAGGGTGAGGGCGGTTGCTTCGTCCCAACCGTTGCCATGCGTTCCATTGTAACGGGCAATCCACTGGGTGGCCCCTGCCGCACCATACTTGATCGTAATGAAGTCTTCACCGGTTGCTGAAGATCGCGTCCTGCCAGTCTCGTAAATATTGCCTGAGTCGTCCACAACAATGTCGACTCCCTCATCCCAACTATTGGCCGAACCATTGTAGCGTTGCACCCACTGCATTTCGCCGAGCGTATTGTATTTGATCGTTGCGTGATCTGCCAACGTTCCAGCGCCATAACTCATTCCCGTAACAAAGGCATTGCCCGAGTCATCCACGGCAATAGCGTTGGCATTATCAAACAAATGCCCTGGGCCGTCATAGGCAATCGCCCATTGTTCGTTTCCGGAGGAATCGTACTTGATGGTGACATAGTCAGAGTTGTCGTTGGTTATTTCTAGGCCGCCGGCCACATAAACATTGCCTGAAATATCCACCGCAAGAGAAATATGCCAGGGAAATCCCGGCCAGCCGCCTCCCCCCACAACGGTTCTATCGAAATGAGCAACCCACTGCCTTGCTCCTGAAACGTTGTATTTGACGGTAAGGTAGCCGCCCCGGTCGCCAAATCCGGTCACATAAGCATTTCCTGAGCCGTCAACTACGAGCTTGGTTCCCTGATATCCTTCCCGGCAACGGTCAATCCACTGTATCGCTCCAGCAGCATCATACTTGATTATGACGTAAGCAGCATCGGACCCGTTGGTGCTGTATCCGCTCACATATATACTGCCGAATTTGTCAATGGCAAGGTCGGTTGCATAGTTGTAGTCGATTTTGGGGCCACTGTAAATGGCAGCCCATTGTGCTTCTCCGGAAGCATTATACTTTATGGTAGCATAATCCTTGGATCGAACTGGCCAATCACGCCATTCCGAGTCTCCCACAGTTCCGGCAACATGGACATTTCCAGCATGGTCAACCGCAACCGCGATCGCATAGTCACTATTGTTCCACCGGTGACGACCATTGTCCCGACCATCATACCGGGCCACCCATTGCACCACCCCAGTGGAATTGTATTTCACTGTAGCGAAATCACTCTCGTTCTCGGTGTCGGGAGACGCGCTCCAACCCGTCACATAGACGTTACCGACCCCATCCACGGCTAGCGCGCTGGCATGGTCATGCAAATTGCGCGGCCCATTGTAGCGCATCACCCACTGCAGGGCGCCGACAGAATTGTATTTGATGGTGGCAAAATCATCGGCTGTGTTTGAACTTTGACTTGTTCCCGTCACATAGACATTGCCGGAGGCGTCCACGGCCAAGGCGCTTGCCCCGTCTCCCAAATTTCCCGGCCCATTGTAGCGGACCACCCACTGTTTGAGGCCGGCAGAATTGTATTTGATCGTGGCGAAATCACTCTCTGTGCCTGAACCGCGACTCCCACCAGTCACATAGACATTGCCGGAGACGTCCACAGCCACGGCTTCTGCCTGGTCCCCCGCATTTCCCGGCCCATTGTAGAGGGCGACCCACTGCTCGAAGCCAGCGGAGTTGTATTTGACCGTGGCGTAATCTCGCCCAATGGCTGGAGCCTGGCTTGCTCCTGTAACATAGACATTGCCGGAGTCGTCCACCACGATGGCGCTGGCGTAGTCATATGAATTCTCTGACCAACTGTAGCGGGCGGCCCATTGCTCGACCCCAGCAGAATTGTATTTGATGGTGGCAAAATCATCTGCTGTGCTTGAACTTTGACTTGTTCCCGTCACATAGACATTGCCGGAGGCGTCCACGGCCAAGGCGCTCGCCCCGTCTCCCAAATTCCCTGTCCCATTGTAGCGGGCGGTCCATTGCTCGACCCCTGCAGAATTGTATTTGATGGTGGCAAAATCCTCTGCTGTGCTCGAACTTTGACTTGTTCCTGTCACGTAGACATTGCCGGAGGCATCCACGGCCAGGGCAGATGCATAGTTCTCGGCATTCCCTGTTCCATGGTAGCGGGCGACCCACTGCCTCACGCCGGAAACGTTATACTTGATGGTGGCAAAATCATGTCCCTCTTCTCTCCCCTCACTCGCTCCAGTGACATAGACATTTCCAGAGTCATCAATCACCATGGCGGCTGCGCCATCTTCGCCACCGAAAACATCGGAAGAATATCGCCGCACCCAGGCAGTATCGATTCCGGCGGAAAGCTCATGCTGGGCAGGAGTTTTCCCGGTCATTGCCGCATAGGCTTGGTCATCACGATGCCCCAGCGGTTCTGTCATTCGGTGCCGGTCAAGCAGAGTTTGGTCGGTGGTCCAACGATTTGGCTCCTGCCTCGAAAAGAAGGGAGCCTGTACCATCTTGCTTTGCCGCGCCGTGTCCCTGTTACCTTCATTGGACATTTGACGATGGTCTTGAGATTTTCCTTGCCCATCGAAGTTTTGGGTTATTCCGAGCAGTAAGATGGCCGCGCCGGAGAGTAGCAACGCTCTCTTCATCTTTCACCTCCACCAGGCTTGATTGTCTGCGGTGCATGGCTTCTCTCTTAAATGAAATCGTTGCAGGAAAAAGCTCTTATCCGCTAAATCCGTTTAATCCGCTAACAAAAAGCAGTAAGCGGATCGAGCGGACTAGAACCAATACCGTTCAAATAGTAGTCCTACCCCCTTGTGGGGTACTGGAACTTGCGCATAATCAGCGGCCCACAAGGGGCCGGGACTACGGAGAACGGCATTGGGATTGAGGCCTGTCGCAAAAGTTATCTGAGCAGAACAAGCCTCTTCGTCTGCACAAACCCTCGTCTTGAGCTTGTCGAAGGGTCCCCGCCTTCAACCGATACAAATACACCCCGCTCGCCAAGCCTCACGCCTCCCACACGCGCTGCGACAGTATTCTCGTTGCAAGGTTCAAGCGTCCTGCGCATGACTCACGGGCACAGAGGCGTCATCCACTTCAGCAACAATCAGTGCGACAATCTCATCCAGCTCGCGTGCAAGCGTTGCGCTCAACGCCATACTCATGCGCTGCGTGTCTTCGGGCACGATGCCGTAGATGATCACCTCCGGCGGTGGCCTCAGTGTTTGCAAAAAATGCAGCAGTTCATACACGCCGCCTTCGTGCGCGGAAAAAGCCGGGGGCGGTTGTTGCAGCGCCTCCTCCGTCGTAAAGCAAAACACCGCGCCCGGCTCCGCTGCGATCTGCACCGCATCAACAATGACGATCTTCTTTTTGCCGCGACAGTGCGTGAGCAGCTCAAACCCGCCCGTGCCGCCGTCGAGCACTTCGACTGCCGGCGGCAGAAGCATGCGCTGCAATCGCCGCACGACGTGAATGCCAATGCCTTCATCGGTAAGCAGAAGATTGCCGAGGCCGAGAATGAGTGTACGTTTCTCATTCATACCGTAGTAATTCGCTGGCGATGCGACTTACAAAATCCGAAACTGCTTCATCGACTTTCCCGGCTCGAGCAAATGCACGGCGCAGGCGATGCACGGATCGAACGAGCGCACGATACGCGCGAGCGCAAAGGGATTGTCCGTGTCTTCGACCACCGTGCCGAGCATCGCTTGCTCGATCGGTCCGGGCTGGCCTTTGTCATCCGTTGGCGAAGCATTCCACGTCGTCGGCACCACCGCTTGGTAGCGCGCGATCTTGCCGTTTTTGATTTCGATCCAATGCCCGAGCGCACCGCGCGCCGCGCACCACAAGCCCATGCCTCGGGCTTCATCCGGAATCGTATGCGCGCTGCACACCGGCTCATCGAGCTTCACTTGCATGATCATGCTGCTCAGTTCATCCGCCACGAGCTTGCACTCCAAGGCGCGGCTCAGGTGGCGGCCCATCACCGAACAGAGCGCTTCGGGACCAACACGCAACGTGCTCAACGACTCCTCAATGAGCTGCACGGCCTTGGGCATACTCTTGCTTTGATACGCCATGGCCATGCGCGCGAGCGGCCCGACTTCATAAACCTCGCCGTCGTAGCGCGGCGCTTTTAACCAACTATACGCGCCGGGCTTGGCGGGATTCGGTATCGTATCCGCTTTGCTGGGATGCACGTGACTTGGCGAATCATACCATGAAGCTGCCACGTCTTCCGTGATCTTCCTGGGATCAACCGCTGCGATCTTGCCGTTCGACATGCGGCCCATCGGGAAGAAGCGTTGGCGCTTCGTTACGTCCGGCTCAGCATCGAGATCGAACAGGCCGTACGACAGGAAATTCTTACAGCCCTCGCCCATTTGAAAATAGTCGCGATAGACTTGCGCGATGGTAATCACGTCCGGAATGTAAGCCTTGTCGATGAAGTCGGTGAGCTCCTTCAAGCGCCACAGTGAGGTGGTGATGTTGTCGATGCGCGGAATGATGGTCACGCCGCCGGGCGCGATTGAAGCCATGTGCGGCATCTTGCCGGCCCAGATCGCGGCCAGCTCATGCGCCTTGAGACGGATTTGATACGCCTGAATGTAGTGATTCACCAGCGCCTCGCGCACCGTGTCGGGCAAACGATAGTCGGCCTCATAGCGCGGCACGAACGGTGGAATGTCCGGACCGCGATAATAATCCAGCGAGGCAAGATGATAGAAGTGCAGCACGTGCGATTGAATGTAGTTCGCGCCCTGCACGATGTTGCGAATGAGGCGGCCGTTGGGCGGCGGCATGACGCCGAAAGCATTGTCCAGCGCTTGCGCCGAAGCAATCGCATGCGGCACCGGGCACACGCCGCAAAAACGCTGCGTGATTTGAATGGCATCGAGCGGCTCGCGATCCACGAGAATCTGCTCGAAGCCGCGATAGAGCGTGCCTTCGCATTTGGCTTCGACCACTTTATGGTTGTCCACCGTGGCTTCGATCTTCAAATGGCCTTCGATGCGCGTCATTGGGTCGATGGTGATTCTGGCTGCAATGGTTTTCATGATGGTCATCTCCTCTGATACAAAGGTGAGTGCGCATCGGGATAGCCTTTTTCGGTACAACCAAAGCATGGCGCGCCTGCGCCAATGCACCAATTCACGCCGCCGTTCCACAAGCGAATCGGGCAATCCGCGCTCGTGAACGGGCCTTTGCAGCCCAGCTCGAGCAAGCAGCCTTCTTCGCCGAACTTCGTTGCAAAGATGCCGTCGTCAAGATAATCGCGATTGATGCAGCGCGCATGCACGGAGCGGCCAAAGAACAATTTCAAACGACCTTGCTCATCGATCTCTTTCGGCGCCGGCATGCCATAGAGCAAAATCTTCGCAACCGTGCCGATGAACCAATCGGGATGGCACGGGCAACCGGGAATGTTGATCACCGGCGTGGTGATATTGAGCAGCTGAAAAACTTCTGAGGTGCCTTTGCTGCCGCTCGGGTTCGGTTGCGCTGCCGATAATCCGCCATACGCAGCGCAGGTGCCGACGGTCAACGTCGCCATGGCGTTGCGTCCGAAGGAATCCACCCACTCGAGCATGGTGATCGGCTTGCCGTCTCTTTCGCCGATGTGGCCATACACGCCGTTTTGTTTGGTGGGAATCGCGCCTTCGACCACGAACACGTATTTGCCTTTGTATTTCTCCGCGGACTCGAACGCGGCCTCGACGGAAAGCGCGCCGGTCGCGGCCATGAGCGTGCCGTGATAATTGAGAATGAGTTTGTGGCCAGGTAGAATTTGTTCGAGAATGACGTTCTTGATGCTTGGATGAATGGTGTTGATCACCGACACCGAGCAGCCGCTGCATGTGGAAGCTTGCAGCCAGATGATGGGATATTCCTTGACGGCTTCATCGAGAGCCGCGGCGAGCTTGGGCAGAAACTCGTCGACCATGCTCATTGCCGCGGGCGCGGCCACGGCCCAGCGCATGAAATCGCGTCGCGAGATTGGGGATTTGAGTGACATGAGGCTTTTCCTCCTTTGTTCAATACCTTCGCATAGACTTCCATACAAAAGCTTCACAGAGCATGAAACATGTCCATTCATTTTATCGCAACAACAAAAGCTTCTTGTTTTGCTCAAACTCACCCGCTTCCAAGCGATACAAATACACCCCGCTCGCCAAACCCTTCGCCTCCCACACGCGCTGGTGTTGGCCTGCCGGGAGTTTTTCCGCCACCACCGTGGCGACTTCATTGCCGAGCAAGTCATAAATCTTCAGCGTGACAAAGCCAGATTTCGGCAGCGCGAATTCGATGACAGTGTTGGGATTGAAGGGATTGGGATAATTCTGGTACATCGCATATTCAGCGGGCTTGGCAGTATTGGGCAGCTCGCGCACCTCCACCGCAATCTCTCCGCGCATCGCCAGGGCCGAGACCCACTGATATCCCGTATCGCCGATAATCTGGTCATTTGCACCGCTGGTGACTTGCGCGGTATCCAGCAAGGCCAGGTTGGCATTGGAGTAACGTTCGGGATTGAACAAGCCGAAGAGTTGCCCGCCCGCGTCGAATGCCAGCCAGTGCGGTGCGAGGAAACAAATCCTCTCCCACGTTCGCTGTGCCGTGTTCCGGTTCAGGATATACAATTTCATGTTGCCGGCACTGGTGGCCCACAGCTTTTTGGTCACAGGATTGAACGCCAAACCGGATAAGTTGGAAATCCCGGTGTGGCCGACGAATTTGGTCACGCCGGTTTGAAGATTGACCCTGAACAATTTGCCGGCATAACTCGCCGCCCACAGCGTGTCACCCTCGAATGTCATGGCCCGGACATCCGACTCGGGGATGGTCAGTATCTTCTGGGCAAGCCCGGTTTGCGCATCGATCTTGATGAAGGTGCTGAAGTTGATATCGGGAACAACGCCAAACAAACGACCGGAGACCGGCTGCACCGCCAGCCCACGAGCGGAATTGCAGCCAGTGGAACCGATCAGGCTGGCTTTCCCCGAATCCGCCGGGTTGAGTGTCGCCAGAAAAGTTCGATTCGAGACGTCGGCAATGGCATAGATGGTGCCGGGTGCGGCGCTGCGCAGCGCGACGCCCTGTAAAATCACTTTCTGCACCGGCTGGCGCGGGTCGTTGCTGACCAGAAGCAGGGAATCCGTTTTCATGGCATCATCCGCAGGGATGAACACAATGCCAAGTTCACGGCTTTGATCATTCCCCAAAGCCAGCGGCAGTTGCAGGCTTCCGGCCAGATGAAAATAGCTGGTTGAAAACTGTATGCTCGCGAGGCGCAGGCTATCCAGTCCTTTGTTGGTTATGACAAACTTCAAGGTGTCGGGCTGATGCAACTCAGAAACAAAGCGCAATGTATCGGCGGTGATTGCCAGGGTAGGTTCGAGGTAGATGCCGGCGGCATGATCAAACAGATAACTCGCTATTCTGTTAACACCCTGCCATGCCTGAGTTGGATCACCGTTGGTTAAGACAATGATGCCTGATTCTTCTGGTTCACAAAAGTACATTTTAGTAGTTGCTCCTTTTGTGCCGCCGTCGTGCCCCCATGCTTTTCGTTTTCCAAAATAATCCCAGTACCAGATAAGACCTTGTGAAGAATCTGGAAGCGGATTCAACGGTATTTCCGGATAATGCGCTTTTGTTATTAAAGCGACTGTTGAGCTGTCGAGTATTTTGATATCTCCCAATGTTCCTTTTTGCATAAAGGCGTTCAGAAAACGAGCAAGCTGAAGCGAGCTGGTGCGAAGTCGCCCAGCAGGATAACCAGGAGAATTCTCATGTGAGTACGGTTTGTATCCATGGGGAGTCCAGATATACGGTCTCGCGATATGATTTGTATCGAGGTTGGCAAGAAACCAGGAAGCCTCATGCATGCTTAATGGCGATAAAATGTGCCTCTGACAGTATTCAGCAAAGGCAGTATCGGTGATCGCCTCAACAAGGTAGCCGAGCAATGCTATTGCAACATTACAGTAGTTATAGGTGGTTGCCGGTGGATATGAACCATAACTCGTATTGGTGTAATAAGCGCCTCCAGGCACCAAATAACCTTTCAAGAAATCATACAATGGTATTGAAGAATCGCCTGCCACAATCATTGCGTCAAGAACTTCCCAGTTATCATTCATGCTTGATACATGCGAAAGAATCATCTTGAAAGTGATGGGATTGTTCGGGTAGGAGGGATTGACGACCTGCAAATCCGGAGGAAGATAATCATTGACATTGTCGTCCAAATGAAAAAGGCCTCGCTCATATAATTGCATGATTGCCGTACCCGTAATGGTCTTGGAAATAGAAGCCAGCAAAAAAAACGTCGAATCCGTCACCGGGATTCTTCGCTCGACATCCGCGTAGCCGTAGGCATGATGCCAAGCCAGCCGGCCTTGCTTGACAATGCAGGCCGACAAACCGGGGATATGATAGGCAGACATCGTCGCAGTGATGAATGAATCCAGTGCAGTTGAAGTGAGCAACAACGCCTTGCCGTCCTCTTGGAGCTGGGCCTCGCTCCCGCTCTCTCGTAAAGCCACCCCTCTTTCCGATGGCGAATACACCGAGGTCAAGAACGGGAAAGAGAAAACCAAAGCGAGGATAACGATTTGTTTTGCTCTCATGGGATGACCCTCCTCCAAATCTTTGACATTGCCTTCCGCAGTGATCGCCAAAATCCGTTTCTGTTGATAGACGGCCCCACGGCGGTTTTTATGCACTTCCGCAACCACGGTGAAGCGCGTTCTCAACCTTCGACAAAACCCACCGGTATTCAGACGGAGCGACCTCCCAGCGCGGCGGCTGCGCTGGAGAAATGCCCTGATTCCCATAGGCGAGGCCGCACCTCGCCCTCCCCTGGCGGAGAATGAGAAAGCAAGACTGCAGTCGCCTTGTGGGATTCTCTTCCGGCAGCCTGCCGTCGAGATGAAAAGGCCAAAAAAGAGCTGCGCGCAGAGGCGCGTTTGATCACAGGGTGTCAATGGACCTGACGTCGGGCTTGGGCAGATTGGGTTGGATATGGTCCCAGGAGGGAGGCACTGCTCGTTTTTGCGGGCGTTGGAGAGTCTGTCCCAATCCTATTGCGGGTTTGGGGATTGTGTGTTGCCTACTTTTGATTTCTTTTGAGTGGACACTCTCCAAGATTTATGTGCAGCCCGCAAAACCGCTCGGGCGTCATTACGAGTTAACGAAATTTTTCTAGCAAGCGATGTGCCACGAAGGCCGCGTACCGGAGACACAACTTTGCAATGGTTTAGCGGCTGCTCAATTCCATGTCAGCAACGCGCCTTTGGCAAAATTGACAAGAAAAGCATGAGTTTTCTCACTACTGAGAATTTATTCAAATGGCAACAGAATATTCCACAAGCTCTGGCAGCTGTTTCTCACGCCGCGCATGGTGAAGCGTTTTATCAACACCTATCGCTTGCTGCGCGCGGGGCGAACCTCCGGCGAGGAAATTCGCTCTTTCCAAGGCAAGGAAAGCGCACCGGGTGAATACCAAATCGCCCTCCCGCTGCTCGCGATCATCACCAGCGCGCCCAACGAGACGGAGTCGTTTCTCTACACCCTCGGGGAGTGGCTCACCCAGCCGTTGCCAGCGGACCAGACGATCTACGCCTGACAATGGCGTGATCTCTTCGAGGCTCTGAAGCAACCGCTGCTCGCCGAGGACAGGGATTGGGAGCAAATTATGATTGACTTGGAGCGCATCGTCGCACAGGACTTCCGCCGGACTTCCGAGCGAGAAGTACTGCGCAAGTGGACCTGGCGGGTGGCACGCTATTCGTTCTCAGTGGCTCCGGCACCAGCGCTCTCGGCTGGTGCCAAAGTTGGCGATTCGGGCATAGCGTCGCGCGAACCGACAACCGGTTCACAGCGCGTCAGTGGGAGCATGAGATGACGGCATGCCGGCGGTGCGGCGGTGCATGTGAAAAAAACATGACGTCAACGCCATCAGCCGGACCTCTCTCTCGCAAAAAATCATGATCGAAACCAATCGTGGCGACGTGCTTGAGAAGTCTTGTTATGGAAATCACCTTCGCGACCGGCCCAAGAGAGCAGAATCGGAAATTCCCGGCGCGATAGCCCTCTCCCTCCTTTTCCGCATCCTACGTTCCGAACCGCAAGCGCACACTGCAACCAAAGCTCTGCTTAATGCTGGGCGAAGCAGCGGCTCGATTCGCATTCCGCACGAAGAGTTGGCGAAGATCATCAGGGAGTATTGATTAGAAGGCAGGAGTGGCGAGTTGTATGGCGGCGAGGAATTATGCGGTGGACACGGTTTGATGGAAGGACGAAAATGGACCGAAATTGCGAAAAAAGCACGGTACCGCTGAAACGCATAACGCCGCATATTCATGCGGGAGCGCATGCCCTTGGAATTCTTGGGCATGAGTTCGACCAAGTATTTTCAGCCCGGAGAGTTTTTTGTTTCCCTTTGACAACGGGATCGGCTATACTTTGCCAGCAAATAAAAATGGCTCGATGAGTGTTAGCAGCACTCACCGAGCCGGTGCAAAGAAGCTTGGGAGAAGCTTCCCTAAACGCGATTGATGATAAGCTTTTCCCGCCTCAAGCGCAAGACCTTCTTGCGCCTCCCTTCTTCTGCACCTGCCTTGGTTGTTCGTCTGGCCGATCCTCGTGTTGCTCTGTGTTTCTCATCATTTACTCACAGGATCATATCATGGCCCATCTGCGCAAAGTCGGCAGCGGTTATCAACTGCAATATTATTTGAACGGCAGGAAGCGCGTCAAGCAGTTTTCCAAAGGCACGCCGCTGGCCGTGGTGACCGCGGAGAAAAAACGCATCGAGTCCGAGATCGCGCTGCACAAGGCGGGTTTGAAGCGCTTCGGCGAGAATCCTCAAGCCGCGGAGTTCCTCACCCTTTCCGACATGACCGAGCAGGTGCTCGCGGCCAAGCGCCATGAAGTCGCGCCCGAGACCATCGCCCGCAACCGTTACGCCATGCAGCTCTTCATGCAGGTGGTGGGCACTCACCTCCTGGTGAGCGAAGTCAAGCCCACGCATTGCGACCGCTTCAAGAATGCCCGCTTCGAAGCCGTCGTGCGGTTCTACGGCGAGCGCGGCTGGCCCTTGAACGAAGACAAGATCAAACGTGGCATCAACAAGGAGCTCGAAAACATCCGCACCGTGTTCTTCACGGCGGCCAAGAAAGGCATCATTCCCTCCCATTTCCTGCCGCGGATCGAGCGCCTCAAGGTTGACCGGAAGCGCCTGCCCACCTTCTTGAACAAGCTCGAGGTCAATGACATGGCTGCCCAGCTTTCGGGCGAAGTGCTGTTGGCGTTTTGGATCATCCGCTACACCGGCGCGCGCAGGAGTGAGATTGCCCGCAAGTTCCTGGGCGATGAGCGCGGCTTGAAATGGCAGCACATCGATTGGACGCGCAACACCATCCGTCTCTACGCCAAGAAGAAAGAGCGGCTGGTGCCCATGCATCCCAAGCTCAGGCAGTTGTTGGGAGAGAGAAAAGAAACGCTCGGCCAGGAATTGAATCCTGAGGCGCATGTCATCAGTCTGGTCAGGGACACGCTTTCGGATTGCTTTGCGAAAGCACGCATCAAGGCAGGCATCACCAAGCCCGGCGCGGTGCACATTCTCCGTCACACGGCAGCCACCGATCTCTTGAGTAGCGGCGGCAACATTCGTGAAGCCCAGGAGTTTTTGGGCCATTCCAGCATCGCGGTGACCGAGATTTACACCCACGTGGTCAAGGATCGGCTCGAAAGCGCGGTGCTGCGCGCGTTTGATTGAGTTGTGTTCTTGATAGATGTGTCAACCCGGCTCGGTGGCTTTGAAGCATCACCGCCGAGACGCCGAGTGTGCCGAGCAAAAATAGAATGAGTTCTCTGCGAACTCCGCGACTCCGCGGTGAGGCTGACGTAGCCATTGCCCGGCCGTATCGAAGCATCACCGCCGAGACGCCGAGTGCGCCGAGCAAAAATGGAATGAGTTCTCCGCGAACTCCGCGACTCCGCGGAGAATCTAACCTCGTCTGATGGTCACTGCTGACTGAGTGTTGTAGCAGGTGGGAAGTTGATCACAACTTTCTGGTCTGGTGAGGCTCACCATGAATCAAACAAAAACTGCAGAAACAAACGCGAAGGCGGCCTATGCCGCCGAGCTTGGCAAAATGGAGGCTGCGCTCGCCACGCTGACCGCCAAGCTCACGGCAGCGCGCGGGAATGGCCAGCTGTCCGATCGCATTCATTGGGGAGAGGTCGCGGATTTGGAGCACATGAATGAGATTCTCGCGCGTGCCGTTGAAGTCGAGATGCCGCGCGTCGAGTGAGTGGAATGCGGCAAGATCAATGAAGTGGAGCCATGCCCCAGCAATCGAAACTCTCCCTACCCACCTCCGATCTCTCGCAATTCGAGGGCTTGGCTTTGGAAGATGCCATCGATCTGCTCAAGGCCTACATGTTCCAGAGCCGGCAGGCGAGGTTCTTGAAATCCGGCGTGCGACTCTATTTCAGCAAGGCCTCGGGCCTGGTGTTCCTGGCCGATGACCGCTTGAACGTTGCCATGGTGGATAATGGCGAGCTCAGGCAATGGGCCGCCTGCCGAAGTTGCGGCGCCGAGGGCTTTGTCGGGGAGGAAGATTTGGAGATCGCGAATGGCTTCACGTGCCGGGTGTGCCGAGAACAAAAGGCGGAATGACGGTTCCGCTCGTGATCGGTTGCGGCCCTTTTTGGCGGCCGCCGTTTTTTCAAGCAAGCTGCTCACGCAAGACAAAAATCGAGTCTATGGCAGACTATAGCAGCAAACCACCGCGCTACCAGTGGCCGGCCGACAAGCTCAGTCCGGAGGATATGGCCGTCCTTTACCACCTGCGCGCGGCCACCGGCACGCCCATAAACCACCTTCTCCGCGAAGCCATCTACAAGCTCGAAGCCGCGTTCAAGAGCGCCGCGGCCGCCGGCAAGGTGGCTGAGGGCGCCCCAGAATCCAGCCCTCCCGCCGCCGCTGACCCTGTCGCTGGTCCCACTGCCGACCCGGAAAAGTAGCTCTGAGCCAGACTCCTTCTCCCGCCACCCGCCTGCAAATCCCGCCAAGCGTCGCTGCTCGCCCGACACACTCTCAGTTCATGAAATATCTAAATTTCGCATAATTATGAATCATGGCAAAATGACGCTCTTCCGGAATGCCGAAAAAAGGCACAAAAATACGGAAAATGGCAATGACGCATCGCATTAAAACTGCCCCAAAAATCCATTTTAAAATGGACAAAAAAGGTGACGCACCGCGTTAAATGGACCAGGCGGCGATGGCAGGTAGAAATTCCAGTCAGAAATAATTATGCAGCGGCGGGATTTCGCATTGGAGGCCCGGAAGGAACTTCCGGCGGCCGGAGACATGGAGGTCGGCTCTGATTGCTGGCGGAAAATGGGTGGGGAATCAACTTGGTGCATGTGCGGGGGAGATTGCCTGGCACTGGGTTGGAGATTGACTTCGGCTCGGCCTCGGCCGCAGGTCCGCTGCCGGCCGGCTCCCTGAAAAGGCCGGCCCCCAGCCGGCAGCCTCTGGTATCCTCCAAAAAAGGCTGCACCGCCGGCCGTCGGCTTGCATCATCAACGGCCAAGCGGCGCAAGCGCTTGTTTTTCAATTGTCTGAAAAGCCCGGAAGCGCCGATTCAGCGCTGTGGCAGAGCCATTTGCTGCTCCGCGCCCGAGCAAGGCGGAAAATGGATATATCAACCACTCTACTGCTGGCCCAAACTCGCCTTGTAGTCCTTCAGATTCGAGAATCCCGCCTTCCTCGCCTTTTCCCACAGCAGCTTCATCGCTGAAGCGACCTTCCGGCCGGGCTTTCGCTTTTTCGCTGCCGTCTTCGCTTTGCGACGTCGAACGGCCGGCCGCGTTGCGACCTTTGCCTTCGGCTCCCCTCCGCGAAGCTGGGCTTGCAGTTCCGCAATCTCAGCATCAATGCGACTTCTCTCAGCCATTAATCCTTGCAATGCAAAAGCGAGAATTCTCTTCCGGTCAACTGGCATGTCTCGTTCCTTCCTTGGTCAGTTTGAAGTACCTACATCCATCTGCGGCGTGCTCAAAGCAAGCGTGTGTCTCGTGACCACGATAATGCGCTTCTGCACTCTGCAAGTTCAATATAAGGCACGATCATACCGAATCCAAGACTAATTCTGCTTGTTGCGCGTGCGAGCATAAACCCTTCGTCTACCTGAGGGGCACTCTCAACCGCATGCCCGACCATCCCATCAACAAGATCGCCGAGCTGCTTCCGCAAAACTGGCGCACTCCGACCTCGTGAGATTGGGCCTTGCTTCAGTCTCAAGAGGTTTTGCTATTTGATACTCCCCTTTATTCCCCCTCAACCTCGGTAGTTCATTCCCTCCGCCGAGATTCTTCTCGCCAGGCGGAGGCGTCCTTTCTCAGAAGCTCTTGCCCCGCCACAGCGCCATTGCCAGAATCGCCATTCTGCATCTATTTCCGGCTGGTCTCCACAAAGGCAGGCGCTAAAAAGGCTTCAACAATACATCTTCTTTTGCCAAGCTTCAAGATGGGTTCACCGGATGGATGCTCCCAGGCACCTACTGGTTTCGCCGCGCCCCATGGGTTCCTATATCGTTGGGCATGCGCTTCAGATTTCTCATAAATGGCACAGGCCTGCAGCGCTCGCTACAAACGCTTTGCCGCTGGCCATAACTGTATGCACACAACATCGATGAGCAGGAGAGCGATCCCAGTCTTGTAAAGGGTCTCCCCAAAATCCTTCCCAATGCCAAACGCTGAGGCGATTAACGATGCTACTCCGAGTATGAGCATGGACATCTGCAACTGTCTCATAGTCTTTGCTCCAATGTGGTAGGCTTCAGCCGGAACGGGTGGCAGTTTTGGGCCGGAATACACATTGAAGCGAGCTCCGTCCCATCACACCTGCTCAAGCAGATGCTTGCGTCGGTTTGCTGTCGGCTCCTGGCTCGTTAGCGCGTGCTGCTAATTATAGACCAATTGTCCTTGTATTTCTGCAAATTCTCCATGACAATTGCACAGTGCAGTGAATCGGGTTTTCTCGGCCGTACTCCACCATGAGTGTCCAGCCAACGTCGGTAGATTGTGATCACAATATCTTGCACTTTTGACCATTCAAGTACAAAAAATTGATCATCGCCATACTTCTCTGCAGCGAGAACAAACACGCACACCAATTGTGGAATTGGAAGAGGTTTCTTTCGCCCGATAAGTTGCCTGCTACCATCAAAAGTGATGTCTGCGAACTTGTCGATCGAGAATTGCCATGCCCCTCCCCTGATGGTCTTCACCTGGATTGGGCATGAGAAGCCCTTGAAATCGGTGGCTATAAGATCAAAGTCGGGGACATTGCCAGAAAAAGTTGCAACGAGAAGCCCTCGTCGAGCAAGCTCGCAGGCAACAAGATATTCACCAATTTGTTTGACTAACTGATTACTTCGCCCTGCAGCCATACGCTTTCATCCTTTTCCTGAGTTAATCGGGATAGGGCGGCGCCTCTTGACACCACACCTCCCACACCACCTGGCAGACGGATTACGTAGCAAGGCAGTTCGGCTGGGTGAACTCGTTATGCGCAAAGCCGCGGCAATCCCAGAGTGTCAAACTACTGTGCAGGCGTGGCAAAACTCAACGCCGGGCTCCGGCTCAAAAACAGGGCGCATGCGCTTATTCTATCGTGCTTCGGAAAAGTCTGCGGCCTACCCTTCGCCGGTGTTGCTTCTAGTGGCTGTAACGCAACGCTGCGAAGCCCGATTCAAAAAAACACTGATTATGCTCGAAAGTCGATAAGGCGAATGCCTATGTTTGAACTGGACGTGATTTCTCGATGGGGGGAAAGAGGATTGACCCGAGGGGAACGATGGAGCATGCATGATCATACTCATCATGTTCTGCCAGCATCCACGGAGGTTGCTCAGAGCAGCCACCCAAAATCATGGCCGCATATTGCGAAAATACCGCCAAATAGTCAAGTCGGATTTTTGTGCTTGCAATGACTTGCCGAGTTCGCTCGATGGCCGGTTCGGCTGGTGGTCAGGGAAATGTGTCCGGCAAAATTTGACGGGAAGAGCGGCACAAAAATCCGGTGCGGAAGCAGGCAAGGCTTTCCTCTCTCTTGCCGATCTCAAGCAGGCAGCTTGCCAGTCGCAAGCCGGTGAATACAAGCTCGATTCCCATGCCCTGGCCTCATCGCGACGTAGCAGGCCGGATCACTTCACCGCCACGCGTGACCAATTCATCCACGACGATCTTCAGATCTTGATCGAAGTGGCCGCGCATGAAGGCGATACTCTCCGGCGGCGCGCCGGCGGCAGCCAGGGCTGCGCGTTGGGCCGCCACAAACAGACTTTCGCTGGCCACAGGCACCAGAAAAAGAAACTCGAGTTCATTCTCGGCAAGGTTCAATTGCGCTGCGATTCTGGGCCGCCACCGTACGACCGGCGGGAAATCATGTGCGGCACGGCCACGCCGGGCAAAACGCTTCAACTCCTCGGCCATCAACGGGGTGAAACGATCATCAACGATCTTTCCCAGCAGGCGATCGCGGGTTTTGACTGCAGGCACATAGCCGTAGCGGTTGATCACTTCGTGATACTCATGCCCGGCCAAGTCGATGGCCAGGTCTGGGATCATACCTGTTGCGGGCGTGACCCTGGCCTGCCGCGGTTGCGCGAGTACACTGTCAGGCAGATTGGGAGATTGCTTCTCCGTTGTGCTGCGTGCCTGGTCTGGTCGTGGCGATGTGGTCGTGGGCGGTTCTGGCCGGGCCGCGCCAATGTAGGTGTAAGATGAATGGCCAGCGGGCAGTTCGGGTGCAGCCTTTGGCTCGGGCTTGGCTGATCGTGTCGCAGAATGCTGGCGATCTCCCGGGCAGTTGGAAAGCTGCCACAGCGCCGTCAAGCAAAGCAGGAGTGCGCTGGCGAGCCAGAGTCTGGGCAGTGAGCACAAGGTCACGGCTGCGGCTCCGATTGAACCGACGGGCTGATCCGGCGGTAATGGCTCATGGTAGTATTGAGCAGGCGCCGGCTCTCCTCGCGATAGGGCTGGTCAGGCACATCTTGAAATGGCGGTGGGCTTGCAGCAACTCGGCGAGGTGCCCGCTGCAGGGCGGCGGCACGGCCGCTGCTGCTCGGCGGCATCGGGAATAGGCTATTGGTGGGGACTGCTGGGCTGTTCATGTATGCCGGATCAGTGAGCGCGTTCTCCATTGGGCCCGGATCGTCCGGTGACGGTGGGTCCTCCGGCATCAGCCCTTCGGCACTGCTGTTGTTCAAATCAACGGCAGGCGGAAGCTCCTGCGCGTCGAGGAGCTGGTCTGAGGTTGGCGCCAGCATTTGACCAAGCGGCTCTGGCGCGTGTGCACCGGTGAGTTGTTGCCATCTCTCGCGCCAATCCACGAGCAGGATAAGCGCAAGCAACACTAGGGCAAAGAGAATGAAGTAGATTCTGCGCATAAGAATGATCCTGGGTTTTGCTGGTTGGTGGTTGATTGTGAACGTGACAACTGGCCACTCGCTAGCCTCTGTCCGAAGATGTTCAACCCCTGGCTGAGCCACGGTTTCCAGAACTTCACGTGTCATGGAAACCCTGAGGATTTTGATGCACCGGTTAAGCCGTTGCACGAACATTTTCCAAAAAGTTCGTGATTCCGGACGGACGCTCGCTACTTGTCGCTGGTGAGTGCCGCGATTTGAACCGTGATTTCCTGGTTGACCTGTTTGAGCGCGTCAATAACGGTCACCACTTTCTCAAAGGGCAACCGGTGATCGATGTAGAGCACGACATTGTCCGGCCAGGAGAACTGGCGGGCGCCGCGGGCAAACGACGAGGGATCGCGGAAACGAGTCTGCCGTTTGTCCACTTCAATCGTGACTCCGTTGAGCGCAACGATGATCTTTGCGGAGTTTTCACTGGCAGCACGCCGGGCAGCGGCGGACTTGGCCAGCTTGATCTCCTCGAGCTGTCGCACCTCGGCGCGCAGTTGCTGCAGCGTCTTTTCGAGTTGACGCTGCTCAGCCAGCACCGGCGACAAGCTCGGCCGCGTCACGGCAAAGATGATGAAGAACAGCCCGAGAAAGCCAACCGAAATGTCCGCCAGTGCAACGAGATACTTGAAGACTTTCATGGAAACCGCACTCCGAATTTTGGCACCTCGCAGCTCGCCCGGTCGCTTGCCTCAGTACATGCCTTCCTTGTCCTTGTTCCGCCAATCCTGATCAAGCGGCACATCGTCTCCAGGGAGAGAATTCCCGGCCTCGCCGAAGGTGAACGGCTCCTCCGGCGGTTCGTCGCTGCTGAGCGGCAGGAGCGTGGGGCGAGTGTAGGGCTTGAGAAAATACGCCAGCGTTTCGCCCCACAAGCCGCCGATGATGAGTCCGGCGACTGTCGATGCCCAAACATTGCGCAGGGGCGTGAGCACTTGCTGCAAAACATCGCCATTGCCACTGTTTTGCAGCGCCCGCGCCAACACCGGCAACACCTCGAGCAATCCCAGACAGGTGCCGAGCATACCGCTCAAGATGGCAATGGTGCTGAACATCTCGGTGGCATCATAGAGGCGGTGAAGAAAGCGATACTCGCGCAGAGAGTACGCATGCAGCCAGGCGCGCGCTCGTGCCAAGAGAAGAAAGCCAGTAGTAGTGGCCATGAACGCCGCCGCCAGCAACATGAACGGCCACACCGGACCAATGGCAGCGGGAGTCAGGTAAGAAAAGATGGACATGGTGATTGATTCTCCCATGCGTGGTGACTGGTTAAGCCTCATCGCGGCTTCTTCAATTCGGTCTCAAGTGAGTCAATTTCCGCACTCGAGAGCTCGCGGTCAAGCGTGATGCCCTGCGATTGCCCGGGCCATTTCAGTGCCGGAATTTCCGGCAAGACCAACCGGCCATTCTGCTCAGGATGAAGGACGCGGGCATACCCCTCCATCTGTTCGAGCAGTCCGCTGCTGGCATTCATCCGGCTCACCGCCTCGCGGAAGCGCTCCACCAAGCCGGTGACCTCCAGCAATTGCGCGTCAATTGCCAGCCAGTTCCGGCGATAGTCCGCGAACAAACGAGTGTAAGCCATCTCGGCATCGATCCAGGCAAAGCCCGACTGCAAATTCTCCCACATGGTTCGCACCGAGTTCTGCATTGCCGGCCAATCCTCGTTTTGCTGGCCGGTGGTTTCAAGCAGCGCAGCCAGACGATTCTGGTTGGTCTGGTAGAGCACCAACTGATCACGGCGCAGGCGCTCCAGGCGTTGTGACAGCCGCCGGCGCTCCTCGGCCGGCACCTCCGAACGCTTGAGCTTGCTCACAGTCTGCAGCATCTCGATGCGAGTACGCGCCAGGCGGTCGTCATTGGCACGGATTTCCTCCCGAATCTTCTCGCGCACCAGCTTGGCGCCGGAACTGTCGCCCTTCTGCATGCGGTTGACAATGCTCTCCAATTGCGCCAGCGTTTGTTGGCGCAGCGCCTGCATTTCTGCGAGGGTTTGGTACTTGCTCGCCAGAAATGCGGCATACTTCTCTTCGAAACGCCGGCGCTCGAGCAGGTAGGCGCGGGAGCCCGGCGGCGTGAGCGCCAGTTTTTGGCGCAGGCCCTCAAGCTCCAATGCCGAGGTTTCCGCGAGGGTGTAGAGATCCGCGGTCAACGTGCCCAGCGAATCCATGGTGAGGTTGAAGGCGCGCACATTCTCTTGCAGAATTTGCGGCACTTGGACGCTCTCCTGCGGCCAGGCGTTGGCAGCAGCGAGCAGCAGCACCGCGAGAAAGAGATGAAATTGAGGTTTCATGCCGATAGTCTCCGCAGGGATCAACGATCAACAGGGTTGATTACGGCAACTGTCGCCGTTGTTAGAAACGCAGGTGGTGGGCAAAATCGTAAGGGCAGGCGCAATCTCCGGAGAAGGCTCAGGCAAACAGAACCGGCCGGTCCTGCTCGGTAACGCCGTCAGTAGCTTGGATTCGCTTGCGGCAGCTTTCACACAGGTGATAGTAACGAATGCGGTCGCCCAGATTGGGCTTGATATAAGGCCGCACCATTGCCTTCATGTCTTTGAATTGATCCGGCGTCAAGAGGCACTCGAACACGGAATATTGCACCGCCAGGCCGAATTTCTTGAGACGCTTGTGCAGCCGGCTGCGGCGCCGGTCCTCACTAATGTCGTATGCAACAACGATGAAGCTCTTTCGATCACTCAAGGTTTTCATGGCGGGGCATGCGTGTGCTTGCTGCTGTTGGAGTCATCCGCACAGCGGGACTTGCTGCCGGAGCAGGTTTATCACAACTGCCTGTTCCGCTGCTAAATCTTGACCGCGGCATATTCCTTCTGTTTGCCCAGCAGCACGCGAATCAACTGCCGGATCTGGCCTTCCAAGCCTCCCACGAGATCATCGGAATCATGCGGGGCGTTCATTCTCTCGCATTCCTTCAAGCGCTGCTCAAATGCGGCGATGAACTTCTGCAAAGCCGGCCGCTCCATCCGGCACTCGCCGCGTGCCGCGTGAAAATCCGCCGGCACCATCTGTTTGCCGTTGACTAGTTTCAACACCAACGCATCGACCACCGGGCTGCGCCACTCCTCGATCAGGTCCGAAGCCAGCGCCGCATGGCCGCGTTTGGGTTCATGAAAAAAGCCGAGATAGGGATCCAGGCCATGCATCTGCAAAAGTCCGGACATGCGCGAATACAGCAGCGTGTAACCCAGGCTCAACATGGCGTTGATGGGGTCCGGCGAGGGATGCGCCAAACGGCGCTCGAACCGCCACTCCCCCTGCAGGGCCTGTCTGAAGATGCGAAAGTGTGCCGCGGAAGCCGAGCCTTCTGTGCCGAGCAGGCTCTCCAGGTTGGGTGCGGCCGCAATGGTTCGGGCGATCTTGTCGAGGGCGGTGAGTTCCTTGTTCCACTCGCTGTTTCGCCGCTGGCGCTTCCAGAGCGCCAGCATGTTGCTGACCTTGCCGGTCACGAACTGCTTGGCCAGCGCCAGCCGGAACTCGGCTTCATGAAAGCGGCGAAATTGTGCCAGGCGTTGCTCCACGAATTTGCCGTCGCCGCGCGTGAACTGGCCGTGAAAGGTGCCATTGGGTGAGAGATAGGCAATATCGATCCCGCGCTCCATCAGAAAGCGCACCGCCGGCAGCGTGATATTGGCCGGCGTTAGCAACACCACTCGCTCCAGATGCAGCGCCGGCACTTCCTGCACGACCTTGCCTTTGCGCCGTATTTGCACGCGGTCGTTGACCACGCCGATACTTGTGCCGTATTCACTGATGTAAAGTGCGGACATGCCGGCCTCCGTATTGGGATCAGGTGAGAGGCATTTCAATCTTGCCGATTTTCCACGCCGCGCGACCGCCCCAGCGAGAGCCATTCCCCCAGGTACTTGAATCCTCGCTCGAGGTGATGCAGCTTGGTTTTCTCGCGATTGAGCGGAAGCTGCATCTGTTCGAGAATGCGCGCTGCAGCATCAAGCGCCTCTTCCGCTTCCGGCCGGGTCGACGAGAAAATGGCGATGTCGTCGCCATAGCGCACAAAGCGCAAACCCAGCCGGCGCATTTCCCGGTCAAAGCCATCAAGGTAGATGTTGGCCAGCAGCGGGGAAAGCGGGCTTCCTTGCAACAGGCCGTGCGTGGGCTTGGTCACCTGCCGCAGGCCGCTGTTGGACTGGGTCACCACCTCGGCAGCCAGGAACCGCTTGAGCAGTTTGCGTACCGCGAAATCCTTGACCCGGCGAAACGTGACGCGCAGTAACGGCCGGTGTGGGATATTGCCGAAGCAGTCCCGCAGATCGATTTTGATTACCCATGGCCGGCCATGCCGCGCATAATCGCGCGCTTGCGCCAGCGCGGTCTGTGGTGAGCGGCCGGTGCGGTAGGCATGGCTGCAATCGTCGAAATGCGGCTCGAATATCGGAATCAGGGTCTGCACCAGGGCGCGCTGCACGATGCGATCGATAAAAGTGGGAATCCCCAGTGGCCGCGGCGGACCCACTTCGCGTTTCAGGAAGATACGTTTCACTGGCTGCGGCCGGTAGGCGAACGTGCGCAAGTCCTGCTGCAGTTGCTTGAGCAAAACAAAGGAGCGGTTTTCGAAAATTGCCGCAGTCATGCCGTCGAGGCCCGGCGCTTCGCTTTGACGGCGCACCGCCCGCCAAGCGCGCAGCAGATTCTCGTCGGCATAGAGCTGACTGTAGAGCGGATGAAAAAACATGTTGGTCTTTCCTGGGTTCAGCGGGAAAGACGCCGGAAGGGAGAAAATCAAAACGGCAGGCAACCCTGCGAAGGTATCAAACCTTCGCAAGGTTGGTGTGGCCGCAGCACGCCTGGCTGTCAAAGCATGCCCAAGCCTGGCGCTCCGGGCAACTGGCAGCAAGCTGGCGCGCCTGCGCAAAAATGGTGGGATAGCGTTGTTGCACAATTTCGACCTGGTGCTCGTGTCCCTGTGCCCGCAAGGCCATGAGCAGGGAGAGCAGAAAGAATCGCTCAGCCCGAGCAGTGAGATTCACGCTGGCCGCCAGTTCGAACAGCCCCGTTCTCTCCTCCAGGCGCGCCTCCGGCGCGATCTTGCGTGCCAGCCACGCCCCGCGAAACGAAACCAGAGGCACTGCTTCCGGCCTAAGCTCCGACCACGAAACAAACTCCTTGAGTCGGGATGCGCGAATTGCCTCACTCAATGCCCGCCCATCAGTGCCGAGATGCCGCGCCAGCAGACCGACCGGCACGGCCACTTCCGCAACGCCGGCCTCGATTAGAAGCTGTTCATACTCTTTGAGAGGTTCGCCCCGAGGGGGCAACGCGCCAAAGTACTTGTTCAAAATCTCGTAAGCTTTACTTTCGCAATAGCCGCCTTCTTCTTCAGGGATTCTAATAGGCGCAATTCGCAAGAAATCCAATAGCGGATCAGCTTCTGTACAGGCGACCGTCAGCACCGCGCAACGAGGCTGATGGGCCCCAATCTCCGCCAGCCAGTCTCGCCAATTCACAAAGCGGCTGGCGCGATGGATCAAGGCCAAGCCGGAAGGTGCCGGCGCAAGAGGCTCGAGCAACAGGTTGGACTCAGGCTCCGCCATATGGACGAGGGCGGCAGAGTCCTGCTGGCGATATAGCCGCGCCAGTGTGTTCAAGGCGCGGATCGCCGCACGCTCGGCGGGCGGGCTATACGTGAGGATCAAGACCGGCGCATGGCGCAATCGCTCGAGCATCGGCGCGACCCACTCTCGCTGCTTGAGAGGATCCAAAGCTTCCACCCCCCAAACCCGCTCCGCCTCCAAGCCCTGTTGCGTCGTACGAGTTCGCATACGCACACCCTTTCGGTCATGGCTGGTTCTGACATCCGGTCCACTCCTGATTTTGTTAAGAAACGACTCCCATCTGGAGCCGGCGCTTGCCCACAGCTTGCTGAGCAGCGCCAGCGCCAGCAGCGCGAACAACACTTGCTTTTTCATCTTGGCTTCACCATAAGTGGTCTAAAGCCGCAAAAGGCCGGTTTGCGGCCGGCCTCATACGGAGTGAGACAAAGAGAATCTATAACAAAGAAAGAAAAGTAGCCAACGCACGACGAAGATATCCCAGGCGGCTGTTGATCACTTTGTAGGGCACATGCGGCAGATGCGCGCGCAAATAGCCCCGCGCATACCGCGGCAAATGATCGTTCCGGCGCCGCAAGATCCGCCAAACATACCAATAGCTGGGGAAAAGCCGCCGCCTGCCCAAGCGCCTTCCCAGCCGGTAGAGCCACGCCAATAGTTCGCGCATGCGCTTGTTGCGCCGGAGTGCGCGGTTGAAGCGCGGCATCACCCAACAAGCCCGTTTAAACTCATCCTCCAAATCCCAAAAACCTTCCAGCTCGAGCATCTCTGGCGGCGTCACCAAGCCCTCCGGCATGCGACGTAACCCGCTGTTCGGGTAGTCTTTGCGATTCCGCCACTCTTCCTCATAGGCATCCAGCCGTTCCATCTTTTTCAGCCTGTGCTTCTCACGCCAGAGCGTGGCGCGCTGGTTTCGGGCAATGAACCGGATGCGTGCCTCGAGCTGGCTGTCGCTGAAGTCCGGCTGTTCGAGCAGCCCGGCGTTCGGCTTGGCCCACAGAAAAACGCGCTCGATGCAATCATCAATAAATTGCGCCATGGTCATGCCTCGCGGATGGTCCAGGCTGGGCCAGTAGTAATGCGCGATCAATGCGCGCGCCCACGGCAAAAACTCCCCCAAGGGATCCATCACTTTGCGTGTCCGTGCCTGCTGTTCCGGGCCATCCCTGGCCCAATCGGCGAGCGGCGCGACATACCTGCGTAGGGGGCCTGGAGAGGACATAGGCATCACTCCTTTCCAAACGATCTCATTTTGCAACTAGCGGTGAATTGTGACTGGTCAGACCCAAGCCCGCTCTCCCATCCGGTATGGGCTTGGAGAAAAAGCGCTGCTCCGCCATGCGTTGTGTCAGAGGTGGCGAAGCGTCAAACTCTCAAAGGGCCTGCCAGCAGAGTTGCAAAATGAGCCGTGGAAAAGGGTTAGCGACCCTTTGGCTCCCAAAGACGCATGACGGGCTCGTGCCTGTGAAAAGATATGAGGAAGAACGGAGGCGCGCACCGGCGCCGGCAACAGGCTTTTGTTGATGTGCTGTCCTATAAGACGCGGCAGTGGTGCGAAATCGTAGTGAATTCAGGAAGTTTTTCGTCCGGCACGAATTCGCGGAACGGGCGATCAGCAGGCAGGAAAATACGCGGGGTCGGTCATCAGCCTGTTCCACAAGCGCATCAAACCGGCGCCATGCGAGTCATGCACACGGTGTTGCCCCATACACGCTGCCGCAGGGAAAAAAGTTCCGGGCGAGCCAGGGGCCGGCGGCAAGGGGCAAGAAGCAAGGGGCAAGCACCAAATCGAGAGGCTCACTCAAAGCTTTTGCCTTTTTGCCATTTGCCCTTTGCCCCTTGCTCGGCAGGAGACCCGGGTTTCTTCTTGCCGCGCAGCTTGCTCACCAGCAGAGCGATGATTTCATCGAGGAGGGCGTAGCGATGTTGAAGGACTTTTGATGGCAGGAAGCGCCGGCTGCGATAGTACCACCCGCGGCTCTCACGCGCCGAGCCGAGCGCAATCCGCAAGAAGTAGTCGTACTCCCTGCCAAAACCCCTGCCGTACCCCTCCTCCATGTTGGCGCTGATTGAGCCGACGCTGCGGTTAAGCTGATCGGCGTTGCCCCGACCGCGGACATCCGGCAGCATCTTCTCGCAGTCCTCCCACGCCAAATCATACAGCAGCAAAGCTTTCTGGTACGCCGGGAACTCCCATAGCCGATCCTTTTTGATACTATCTGGCACGTTGGCAAGCCATTCTTCGTAGGTCATGTTCCCCTCCAAGGTTGAGTGTAAGAGAAAAAGGTGAAGCACGGCGGCAAGGGGCAAGGGGCAGGGCGCAAGGGGCAAATGCCGGCTGGGGGGCAAACTCAAGACTCTTGCTTTTCCTGGCGTTTGCCATTTGCCCATTGCCCCTTGCAGGGCCTTTGCTTTTCTTGCCAATTGCCCATTGCCCCCTGTGCAAAGCCATTGCATTTCTTGCCACTTGCCCCCTGCA
>JAKLJX010000021.1:39963-120253 GCA_023150945.1 bacterium
AGGCTGTTGCTTTTCTTGCCAATTGCCCATTGCCCCCTGCTTCGTTTCAATGCACTGCGTGCTGTGTGATTCCTGCCGAGCAAGGGGCAACGGACAAGGGGCAAGCATTGGCTACGGGGGATGCACTCAGGGCTCTTTCCGTCCGAGCAAGGGCCAAGCATTAAAATGGGCGGCATACTCAAGGCTGTTGCTTTTCTTGCCAATTGCCCATTGCCCCCTGCTTCGTTTCAATGCACTGCGTGCTGTGTGATTCCTGCCAACTGGTGCAAGTCAACTACCGCCTGACGGATGGCTTCGTTTCAATGCACTGCGTGCTGTGTGATTCCTGCCAACCCCCACCGCCCCCACCGCCAGGCTCAATTTTATTGAGTTTCAATGCACTGCGTGCTGTGTGATTCCTGCCAACGGTGCGACCGGCGACGTCGCGAAGTTCCAAGCAATCGTTTCAATGCACTGCGTGCTGTGTGATTCCTGCCAACCAAGAAGGATTTCACGTATCTTCTTGCTAATCACGTTTCAATGCACTGCGTGCTGTGTGATTCCTGCCAACGTTGGTAATACCCCGTATGGCTGGACCCTTGTTGCGTTTCAATGCACTGCGTGCTGTGTGATTCCTGCCAACAAATCGGAGAAGCGGCAAGCGAGCTGGTCATGCTCGGTTTCAATGCACTGCGTGCTGTGTGATTCCTGCCAACTCTCCACCAGCGGGCGCGGTGGCAAGGTATCCTTGGGTTTCAATGCACTGCGTGCTGTGTGATTCCTGCCAACGCTGTAATAGTTGGTGATGTGCGGTTTGATTCTGTGTTTCAATGCACTGCGTGCTGTGTGATTCCTGCCAACTTTGATATGACCTGGAAACTCCCCGACAGTGGTTGTTTCAATGCACTGCGTGCTGTGTGATTCCTGCCAACCATGTGATAAGTGCCATGGCAATTACCGAATAAGTTTCAATGCACTGCGTGCTGTGTGATTCCTGCCAACAAGTGGCGGTTCAAACAGCAGAACCGCATTCAAAGTTTCAATGCACTGCGTGCTGTGTGATTCCTGCCAACATATATAGTCGAAGTAGCCGCAGTATCTGGGCTTAGAGTTTCAATGCACTGCGTGCTGTGTGATTCCTGCCAACGCAAGGACCGTGACCGCACGGTCAAACTGCGCAAGTGTTTCAATGCACTGCGTGCTGTGTGATTCCTGCCAACATGGACAACAAAATGCCCTCAGCACTGCAACAATTGTTTCAATGCACTGCGTGCTGTGTGATTCCTGCCAACCGAGAATTATCCCGTGCGCGTGCGCTACACCATTGAGTTTCAATGCACTGCGTGCTGTGTGATTCCTGCCAACTGGCAAAACAACGACCCCGGGAAGTAAGGCCCGAATGTTTCAATGCACTGCGTGCTGTGTGATTCCTGCCAACAGGAGGAAATTCCTATGTTACGGGCATTTAAAATCATGTTTCAATGCACTGCGTGCTGTGTGATTCCTGCCAACTGCGCTCGGTAATGCCACCGCGGCCATCAATAAGTTTCAATGCACTGCGTGCTGTGTGATTCCTGCCAACACAGGGCTTATATATCCATATGAGGATATTATCTTTCGTTTCAATGCACTGCGTGCTGTGTGATTCCTGCCAACGGTGAATTAGTATGCCTGGAGCAGCGGGTTCAAAGTTTCAATGCACTGCGTGCTGTGTGATTCCTGCCAACGAATACGAAATTATCGATGGTGCCGCGTTTATCGTTTCAATGCACTGCGTGCTGTGTGATTCCTGCCAACACCGTTTTACAGGAGGAACGCGTCGCTCCAGTTAAGTTTCAATGCACTGCGTGCTGTGTGATTCCTGCCAACACTCGGTTCCGCCGACCCCCACTTTCCTGGAAAAATGTTTCAATGCACTGCGTGCTGTGTGATTCCTGCCAACGTACATGCCAGTCCTGTGATGGACAGGGAAGGGTCGTTTCAATGCACTGCGTGCTGTGTGATTCCTGCCAACCCTCCGGACAATACCAGTGGTGTGATATCAAGATTGTTTCAATGCACTGCGTGCTGTGTGATTCCTGCCAACACCCCTTGCGTGGGTGACCCCGGCGGGCGGAAGAGGTTTCAATGCACTGCGTGCTGTGTGATTCCTGCCAACTTACCAGCCCACCGTTTTACAGGAGGAACGCGTCGGTTTCAATGCACTGCGTGCTGTGTGATTCCTGCCAACGAGACGGACCTCAATCAACCGCATCGTCCAGACCTGTGTTTCAATGCACTGCGTGCTGTGTGATTCCTGCCAACCAGGCATTGAGCAACAGCCACAGTGAGGCTGAATGTGTTTCAATGCACTGCGTGCTGTGTGATTCCTGCCAACCGATTCTGTTTGAGCAGGATAGCACCAAGCTGTGCGTTTCAATGCACTGCGTGCTGTGTGATTCCTGCCAACTAAACTCGGAGAAGATGCATCATGAAGAAAATAATAGTTTCAATGCACTGCGTGCTGTGTGATTCCTGCCAACGGCTACTTTTCATACGACCATGGCGACCAGTGGCATGTTTCAATGCACTGCGTGCTGTGTGATTCCTGCCAACCAGTCACCATCGGTTCGGTCGATGGCGTGGTTATGTTTCAATGCACTGCGTGCTGTGTGATTCCTGCCAACTAAGCATAAGTAGCATAAAGGAAGGTGAGAATGTTTCAATGCACTGCGTGCTGTGTGATTCCTGCCAACAGGGAAAGCGACCCTCCAGACGCCATTTGAGGTGCGTTTCAATGCACTGCGTGCTGTGTGATTCCTGCCAACACATCTTTAGCGGTGTCCACGATTCCGGTATCGGTTTCAATGCACTGCGTGCTGTGTGATTCCTGCCAACCCCCAAAACGCAAACCCCCAGTCCCCCCTCTATTTCGTTTCAATGCACTGCGTGCTGTGTGATTCCTGCCAACTCAGGATGACATTCTCAGCCGGGGATGACATTAAGCGTTTCAATGCACTGCGTGCTGTGTGATTCCTGCCAACTGTTCAGAGGGGCGCTCACTCTTGGGCAAGGTGAGTGTTTCAATGCACTGCGTGCTGTGTGATTCCTGCCAACTACCTGGCCGTGGATGGGACCGACATTCATGATTGGTTTCAATGCACTGCGTGCTGTGTGATTCCTGCCAACATGGGAAGTGGATCAACCTCCAGCCGACCCCGAACGTTTCAATGCACTGCGTGCTGTGTGATTCCTGCCAACGATGAGCCTAATGAGGCATGGGTGCCGGCTGGTGGGTTTCAATGCACTGCGTGCTGTGTGATTCCTGCCAACCCTCGTTTCAAGTCGCCGTTCCTGTGAGAGTTCTCGTTTCAATGCACTGCGTGCTGTGTGATTCCTGCCAACTGCTCAAAGGAGGTGATCTCAATGGGCGCCAAGAGTTTCAATGCACTGCGTGCTGTGTGATTCCTGCCAACAGTGAGCAGCAATCCGACTGGTGCCACGGTTCTGTTTCAATGCACTGCGTGCTGTGTGATTCCTGCCAACCGGTTTTCGTCCGTGGTGGGGCAATTACATCCTGTGTTTCAATGCACTGCGTGCTGTGTGATTCCTGCCAACCGTTGGAAAGCTTGGGTGGCAGGCGAGCGAAAAAATCAGTTTCAATGCACTGCGTGCTGTGTGATTCCTGCCAACGCTCCCCCGAGCGGCGACAATCCGCCCAAGCGAAAAGTTTCAATGCACTGCGTGCTGTGTGATTCCTGCCAACTCCCGTTAACGACCGAAGAGCTGCGGCACGGTCCCGTTTCAATGCACTGCGTGCTGTGTGATTCCTGCCAACAAAACGACAGTATATTGTGCTCGCTCAAAATACTGTGTTTCAATGCACTGCGTGCTGTGTGATTCCTGCCAACAACCCCTTATGGAGGACTTATGAGTCCCTGTTACCTGTTTCAATGCACTGCGTGCTGTGTGATTCCTGCCAACCTTAAGTTGTACAATGGGCATTTAGCCCATTTTGTTTCAATGCACTGCGTGCTGTGTGATTCCTGCCAACGAGTCCGTCCGTGGTGAGATGGTGGCGAAATATCGTTTCAATGCACTGCGTGCTGTGTGATTCCTGCCAACGATTCGGACGCGAGTATCAAGACCTTCTACCCATTGTTTCAATGCACTGCGTGCTGTGTGATTCCTGCCAACTCTTTGGGATGGGTACATCACCCGCCACATTGAGCTTGGTTTCAATGCACTGCGTGCTGTGTGATTCCTGCCAACGTTCAACAACATTGTTGTGACGGTGTTCCCGTTGTGTTTCAATGCACTGCGTGCTGTGTGATTCCTGCCAACTCACTCTCCCGGAAGTCTCTAAGGCTTCTGCCAACGTTTCAATGCACTGCGTGCTGTGTGATTCCTGCCAACTCGACCCACAGTAGAGGGGACCGTGCACAGGCTTGAGTTTCAATGCACTGCGTGCTGTGTGATTCCTGCCAACATGAGAACCCGGAGGTTACCGAGGCGGTGAAGATGTGTTTCAATGCACTGCGTGCTGTGTGATTCCTGCCAACACTCTCATGCGTAACGCAGGGGAGCGGACAAGACCTGTTTCAATGCACTGCGTGCTGTGTGATTCCTGCCAACTTCGTAAATCCATGGTGGATTCGGGTTTTTGTTATTGTTTCAATGCACTGCGTGCTGTGTGATTCCTGCCAACGGATTGGAAAACAGTCCTAGCGCCGATACTGCAGTTCGTTTCAATGCACTGCGTGCTGTGTGATTCCTGCCAACCCGGAAGGACACGACCATCTCTTATGCCGGGTCCGTTTCAATGCACTGCGTGCTGTGTGATTCCTGCCAACCACCCCCCTCACGCAGGACGCTTGAGGGAATGATTAGGTTTCAATGCACTGCGTGCTGTGTGATTCCTGCCAACGCCGGAGCGTCGAGTTCCCTCCGGCTTCAAGAAGGGTTTCAATGCACTGCGTGCTGTGTGATTCCTGCCAACTGGGTTGATGACCGCTGCCAGCGACTTCGCCGTCTGTTTCAATGCACTGCGTGCTGTGTGATTCCTGCCAACACGCGGGACGCTGTTCTTTCTCATAAACGATAGGTATGTTTCAATGCACTGCGTGCTGTGTGATTCCTGCCAACATGGCCATCGTTAACGGCCTCCGTGAATCGGTTGAGTTTCAATGCACTGCGTGCTGTGTGATTCCTGCCAACCAAAGGAGATGTGTCCTATGAAAACCAGAGAAATCGTTTCAATGCACTGCGTGCTGTGTGATTCCTGCCAACGATTTCAAGGAGAGCAATCAATGTTTGAGATTAAGTTTCAATGCACTGCGTGCTGTGTGATTCCTGCCAACTGAATGACCTCGAGGTTGTGGTGATCGGCGGAAAGATCGGTTTCAATGCACTGCGTGCTGTGTGATTCCTGCCAACTTTTATGAGCTTCGTGGGTGGTGGACAATCGAATGGTTTCAATGCACTGCGTGCTGTGTGATTCCTGCCAACGGTCGGAGACTCGGTAGTTGCGACAAACATCACATGTTTCAATGCACTGCGTGCTGTGTGATTCCTGCCAACTTGACCTCATTGGGCATGAGGTCGCCACAATGGTTAGTTTCAATGCACTGCGTGCTGTGTGATTCCTGCCAACAAGGTCATGAGCCACACCGGCGCTGTGCTGTTTCAGTTTCAATGCACTGCGTGCTGTGTGATTCCTGCCAACTTTCCCGCAGAGCCCAACACTGGATGTGTGGGTACGTTTCAATGCACTGCGTGCTGTGTGATTCCTGCCAACATCCGATTTTGGATGAGGAAGGCAGTTCACGCAACGTTTCAATGCACTGCGTGCTGTGTGATTCCTGCCAACGTCATACGCTCCTTGGACGGCGCATTGGAAGTCAAGTTTCAATGCACTGCGTGCTGTGTGATTCCTGCCAACTCAACGTAACTAGTAATGTGTAATCTGTAATTCGTGTTTCAATGCACTGCGTGCTGTGTGATTCCTGCCAACGCCACCAGCAGTTGATTCATCCATTGTCGCAGTTTGTTTCAATGCACTGCGTGCTGTGTGATTCCTGCCAACTCTCAGTTGCACAGGCACCCTCGGGTTGGCACGAATCGTTTCAATGCACTGCGTGCTGTGTGATTCCTGCCAACTTAAAAAACGGCTCTTTAACAACGAACAGGGTAGTGTTTCAATGCACTGCGTGCTGTGTGATTCCTGCCAACCTGGATTCTCTCATCGAATGGGCAGAGAAAGTTTGTTTCAATGCACTGCGTGCTGTGTGATTCCTGCCAACACCGCCCCAGCGGGCACCAATCCCCCTGCGACATATAGTTTCAATGCACTGCGTGCTGTGTGATTCCTGCCAACCAGTGAAAGGCGATCCCAACTATATGTACGTTCAGTTTCAATGCACTGCGTGCTGTGTGATTCCTGCCAACCGGGAAAGTCGTGATTAACCCTATCAAGGAAGATTTGTTTCAATGCACTGCGTGCTGTGTGATTCCTGCCAACCCGCCCGGGCTACGCCGGAATCGTCGTGAACAACTGTTTCAATGCACTGCGTGCTGTGTGATTCCTGCCAACAGCGACAACGAGCTCCGCCACGGACCAGGTTTTCGTTTCAATGCACTGCGTGCTGTGTGATTCCTGCCAACTCCACATCGTCGGCGGCTCGACCGCACCGAAGCGTTTCAATGCACTGCGTGCTGTGTGATTCCTGCCAACCGCTTCCGGCAGATTGGTGGCTGGTTTGGTTTTGTTTCAATGCACTGCGTGCTGTGTGATTCCTGCCAACCGTGCAAATGTTTCTCTCGGCTCACATCAGGTAAGGTTTCAATGCACTGCGTGCTGTGTGATTCCTGCCAACCCAGCGGCGCGTGGGTGCGTGCTGACAAGAAAAAGGTTTCAATGCACTGCGTGCTGTGTGATTCCTGCCAACAAGAAGCCCCGTACACCGCCTGGACGTTCTTCAAATGTTTCAATGCACTGCGTGCTGTGTGATTCCTGCCAACCGGTAAACCTTGCCGGACGACAGCCATTCAACATGTTTCAATGCACTGCGTGCTGTGTGATTCCTGCCAACCACAAATACATGCCATACCTTTCGGGAGATGAAAGTTTCAATGCACTGCGTGCTGTGTGATTCCTGCCAACGCCCAAAAAGTCGCGACCCCCAACCCTCAGTTATACGTTTCAATGCACTGCGTGCTGTGTGATTCCTGCCAACAGATTGACGAGGAGGACGAGAATGACAACGACCTTTGTTTCAATGCACTGCGTGCTGTGTGATTCCTGCCAACTCAATACCGCCGGCCGCGAGAAAGTTGTGCTGAAAGTTTCAATGCACTGCGTGCTGTGTGATTCCTGCCAACGGAACCTCCAAGCCGTCCGACCCAGTATCTGCGTTTCAATGCACTGCGTGCTGTGTGATTCCTGCCAACCTAATTCGAGTCGATCTTTTTGACGAGATTGACGAGTTTCAATGCACTGCGTGCTGTGTGATTCCTGCCAACAGGCTGGGCTATTGCCGCCTTCCTGTGCGTTTCAAAGTTTCAATGCACTGCGTGCTGTGTGATTCCTGCCAACACCTTGGCGACTATTGATTATTACGTCGGCCAAGGCTTGTTTCAATGCACTGCGTGCTGTGTGATTCCTGCCAACTTGGACGGTTGAGCGATCACTCATCGGTGACAATCGTTTCAATGCACTGCGTGCTGTGTGATTCCTGCCAACGATGGCGGCATTGGCGCAGGAAATTCGCAAGATGATGTTTCAATGCACTGCGTGCTGTGTGATTCCTGCCAACACTCCCCCAACCGGGCGATACCAATCGCTTATCCGTTTCAATGCACTGCGTGCTGTGTGATTCCTGCCAACGCATGAGTTTCACAACCGCCGTAAGGGGAGTTTGGTTTCAATGCACTGCGTGCTGTGTGATTCCTGCCAACTTGTGAGTCGTTTGCTTCAGGTCGAGGCAATTGACTCGTTTCAATGCACTGCGTGCTGTGTGATTCCTGCCAACTACGAGATCGCAAGGATAGCCTCGGCACACGGGATGTGTTTCAATGCACTGCGTGCTGTGTGATTCCTGCCAACACAAATCGTTGTATCAGAGCACGCTCATCCCGGACGTTTCAATGCACTGCGTGCTGTGTGATTCCTGCCAACATGAGGGAGAGGTTGTTCCCCACCGACCCGTCTCTGTTTCAATGCACTGCGTGCTGTGTGATTCCTGCCAACGAGCGTGCAAAAAGAAAGTAAACGCGCCGACCGTTGAGGTTTCAATGCACTGCGTGCTGTGTGATTCCTGCCAACATCCTGCCACACGCTCATTTGGCAAGGAAAGTTTTGTTTCAATGCACTGCGTGCTGTGTGATTCCTGCCAACCCCCTCCCTCCACCCCCCGTTCCTTCCCCAGCTTCGTTTCAATGCACTGCGTGCTGTGTGATTCCTGCCAACCCTGTCGGAAATAAAGGCCTCAACGTTCAGTCAGAGTTTCAATGCACTGCGTGCTGTGTGATTCCTGCCAACATGAGAAGGCGAGATCAGACAAGAGCTTGATGTTGTGTTTCAATGCACTGCGTGCTGTGTGATTCCTGCCAACAGTTGTTAAACTTACCATAGGAGAAGTGCAATGAAGGTTTCAATGCACTGCGTGCTGTGTGATTCCTGCCAACTGCGTTAGTCGCGCTTCACTCCGGTTGGTCTATATGTTTCAATGCACTGCGTGCTGTGTGATTCCTGCCAACCCCGAAAACGTGCTTCTTGACGGAGCTACCGCTGGGTTTCAATGCACTGCGTGCTGTGTGATTCCTGCCAACCATGCCACTGTCCGGCACCCCTCGGCGGGATCGGTTTCAATGCACTGCGTGCTGTGTGATTCCTGCCAACGAGCAGGTACCCTTCAGTGGTGATCCCGACCTTAGGTTTCAATGCACTGCGTGCTGTGTGATTCCTGCCAACCAAGAAATCAGCTTCCATCGTTGCAACGGGTGGTGTTTCAATGCACTGCGTGCTGTGTGATTCCTGCCAACCTTCGCCCCACATCACCGGATAATTGATTCGTCTCAGTTTCAATGCACTGCGTGCTGTGTGATTCCTGCCAACGTGTGTCCCGTTTTCCTAAGGGACACACAATCTGTGTTTCAATGCACTGCGTGCTGTGTGATTCCTGCCAACACGTTGGTTACCCTTCCAGCCGACCAACCGGGTTAAAAGTTTCAATGCACTGCGTGCTGTGTGATTCCTGCCAACGATGCCGAGGATGCGTACAACGAAGCATTGAAGCGTTTCAATGCACTGCGTGCTGTGTGATTCCTGCCAACTCGCTAGATGTTCAGCTTCGGAAACATCGGAAAAGTTTCAATGCACTGCGTGCTGTGTGATTCCTGCCAACAGAGCGCTTTGGGTTTTGCCACCCGAAGAGGCTACGTTTCAATGCACTGCGTGCTGTGTGATTCCTGCCAACCCGGAGTTGTGAGACGAAGATTGTTGCTAGTGATTGTTTCAATGCACTGCGTGCTGTGTGATTCCTGCCAACGCTGAACGAGCTGATTCGATACAAACCATGAGATCGTTTCAATGCACTGCGTGCTGTGTGATTCCTGCCAACAAAACGAAGTAGATACGCCGCTGTCGTCAGAGCCTGTGTTTCAATGCACTGCGTGCTGTGTGATTCCTGCCAACCGCGGCAGATTTCCGCCACCCTATCTCTCTGTTTCTATTTAGCCATTTTCGGCCGATTCCAACACCCCCTGTTTTTACCCCAGTTAATTTTGTTAAGTCCGCGATTTTCATAAGGCAAATCCAACATCTTCTATAGCTTGACAGTGCCTCTCCTTTCAACATCATTCCATTCAGTAGCTTATCTCAGAAAATCCGGCCATTACAAGAATGTCAAAACTTCCTGTTTGAGCCATACCGCATCAGAAAATCCTGCGGCTTTCCCTCATTTTTTCATCACCTTAACCAGAAAAACCTCTGCGCGGCCCCACGCCACGTTGGTGTCATTCCAACTCAGTGCCAAAGTGCTACAGTTTAATCTAAATAATTCATTCTATTACAGCATGGTGTTCCAGCGGCAGCTCCCGTCCGTTTGTCAACAAGTAAACAAAGGGTAACTCGCATCATCATCATTATTCCCATCATCTTGAATCCGTCTCGCTCAAACAGGACACCCGCGTTTTTGTCAGCAGCGTACACTCAGCCGGCATGCGGTCCTTTTCTGCTCATCTAATTTTCTGTTTAGAATAGACCTGCAGCATGTGGCGCCAGACTTAAATTTCTAAACCAAGCCGAATTTTTCGGTGTTTTTCAGACTCCTTTTTCCGCTGGGGTGGCTGCCGGAGGCCTCAAGCGGCCGGGTCGGTCTTTCCAGGTCAGCGTCACGGCCTCTGCTCTCAGCCGTCTGCGAGTTGCCACGCTTGTCCCATGCCCATGGTGGTGTGCGAGCCGACGCCGCTGAAGTAAGCAAATTTCGCCAACAAATGCAAGCTTTGGCGATAGATGTTCGGCATGGCCGGGTGCAACGCAAAGCGGGCCACGCCGGTGAAACCGACACGCCGGTATTTTTTGAGATCCACCATTTGCGTTTCCAGGCGGCTGTAGGCGAGATGAATGCTGTCAACGAAGTGCTGCACCTCCTCCACCGGCAGGGCAAAAGGGCTGGCGAGTTGCCATTTGTTGAGCAGGTAGCCGAAGACATAGCGCGGCACGGGCAGCGGCAACGCGTGATCGTTTTCCATGAAGCAGGTGGCTGAGTCGAAGCGCAGGGTAACGGACTCGGGCAGTTGGCCGGCTTCGGTGGCAGCTTGCACTTCCGCGGCCAGGGCCGCGAAGGTGGTGGTGCCGGCGTGATGATGCTGCGCCGGCGTGAGGCAGGCCGGGCCGGGCGTGAGCGTGCGGTCATCGAGTTGGGGACCGGGTTGCCGGGCAGCCGCCTGCGCGACAAGCTCGCCGAAAGTCTCTTCCAAGGTCGTGAGGCGGAACCAAACGGTTTGGCCTTGCCGGATTTTGCGCCAGGGGCCGTCGTGGGTGAAGTGGCCGTGCAAGTCGGAGAGGGCGTAGGGCCGGGTGTAGTTTTTGTCGTGCAGCCGGGCGGCGAGTTCGGGCTGGTGGTGTTGCAGCCAGTGCAAGAAGGCGGCATGGAGCAGCCGTCCGGCGTGGCGCGGCACGGCGGTGTCGAGGCCGGCGGTGAGAGGAAAGACGATGCTGGAGAGATTCATGGCGAGGAGCCAATAAAGATAAGGAGCCAAGGAGCCAAGCAGCCGGACTCGGTTATTGGGTGCGGTGTGCGAGTCAGGCTATTTCAGGAGCAAAAGTTTTCGGGTTTGCGCGAAACGGCCGGTAGCGCTGGTTGCTTCCAGCCGGCAAAGATAAACGCCGCTGGGCAGGAGCGCGCCATGCTGGTCCTGGCCGTTCCAGTTCAAGTGATGATCGCCGGCATTTTGCCGTTCGCCGCTGATGAGCATGTTGACCTTCTGCCCCACTGCGTTGTACAGCGCGAGAGAGACAGTTGCCGGCTGCGGCAATTGATACCGAATTTGCGTGCCGGCGTTGAAGGGGTTGGGATAATTCTGCAGCAATGCAAATGATGCGGGCAAACTCACGCGTTCTTGCACTTTGGTCGCATTGTCAAAGACAGCCGCGAGGCGATGATCAGCGCGAATGTTGGCAAAGGTATATTCGCTGATGGGGCCTAGAGAAACACCGTCAACCTGCACGTCGAGAATTTCTGCGCCGCTATCGGGCACGACGTGAAAGCCGAGGCTGTTATTGTAATTGACGAAAATCGTATCAAGTTCAGCATACGTGGAATCCATGGGAACGAGGCGACCGTTGCCCTGGGTGTGCGCGAGGATTTGAAAGGCGTGGAGATAGGCATCGGGGCTGCGATGCGTTTCGAAGATGCCGTCGCCGTTGGCGTCGAGGAGAAGCTGCATGGTTGCAGAAACGGGTTGTGCGAGGCGCAGCGAGCACAGGGCCACGGTTGCGGGTTCCACGGCAACGTTCGCGAAGGTTGCGATGATGCTTCGGCTGCTGTTGGTGAGATCGCGAATCTCGAAATCGAAGCTGCCGGTATCGCCTTGGGCCGCGATGCGCACGAGGTAGCCGAAGCCGCTGGCAGCTTGCGGCAGGCGGATGCGCTGCCGCTTGTGGCCGAGGGAATCGCGGTTGGCGAGATAGCGGCTTTGCGGGATTTCCTCCTCCCAGGTTGAATCCGAGGTCGGGCCGGTGTGGCGGCCCGAGGCGTCATAAACGTGTAGATCGACCGGGCTGGCTACAACCAGACTCAGTGAAGCCTGGCGTTCAAAACCGACTTCATCGATCCATACCTCGGAATCAATGCCCAAGCCGCCGGCGTCAAGGGCAAATTCCAAAGTTTGTATGGTGCCGCGCATTGCGGTGACGTCGATGAAGTTCCACCAATACGAGTCATTGGAGCTGCCGAGCGGAATGGGTTTTTCTTTATCACCGACACGCACGATCAATTCGTCGTTGACGCTGCTTTTGTGAGCGCGATAGGCAAAGTGGATGAGATCGGCGTCGTGCGGGATGAAGAAGTAATTGTGTTTGAGCGAGGCGTCGCCGCGATTGAGCACGAGATGATAATCTTTGCCGCCCTCTGCGCCCTCGTCGCTCACGTTGCCGCCACCCCCGCCGCCATGAAAGTGCCAACCGGGCATGCGTTGGCCGATAGCAAAATTGGAGCCGAAATCGAAATCGCCGTTGAAAATGTGGTGCTGGTTGAAGTAGCGATCTTGGCTATGAGAAATCGTGCCGCCGGGCTGGCCGTGGGGCAGCGTGGCGATGGTTGCAATGTTGCCGGCCACGGCTTTGCTGAAATTGTATCCGCGCGTAGTGCGTTGTTGATTGGGATACCACGTGCCGCCGATGTTGATTGCTGCGCCGGTACCGTCTTCTTCTGCAGCGTGATCGATGGTGCCGTGATACCAGACGTGAATATTCGAGTGCGACATGTCGTGGTAGTTTTGCGAGGTCTCCGACAAATCCAGGCGGTACCGGCCGGCGGTGATTTGTTCCAGTCCATTCAAGCCCGCGCCCAGGTGCCAATAATTGTCCGCATAGCTCACGTTCTTCCAGCAAACGACGGCATCTGCGGGCTGATCGTTGATGAGCGTTGGTTCTTCAAGGTGATTGACACTGTAGTCATCGGCAGTCAAAGGATCGGCAATATGATCGCCCTGCAGTTTATCCCACGGATGCGCATCGAGAGTGGTGAAGTGAATGTTGGTGTCGATGTTCAAGTTGGGCTGCAATTTACCCGCCGAGCTGGTCCACGCATCGAGGCGCTCTATACATTCGCTCGCGACGATTGTGCCTCGGCTGTGGCCGATGAAGTGGAGATTGTCGAGACGCCACTTGCCTTCCAATGCGCCCTTGAGCAGCAGCGCGGCGAGCGCATCGCCCGCGCCTTCGGCAAATCCGAGCGTGGCAAAATCGGATTCCGTGATCCAATCCATCACGACCACGCGATCACCGCCGCCGGCTACGCTGCGCTCGTTTTCCTCGAGAATTTGTCCGTCGCGCAACGTGTAAACGATCCCGCCTGTTCGCCGGGCAATAGCCTCGGCCATGGTCCACAGCCAATTCGGGCGTGTGGGAGAGAGAGAAAGACCATGAACCAATACTGTCGTCACTGCCGGTGCAATCGTGAAGGCTGCATCACTTACGTCGCGCGTGTTGGTGTCGCCGGCATCGATGACTCGAACCAAACAATTGGTTGAAGGCGCATTCGGAATTTCCCAGGCAAACGTGCTCATGGCGGCATCGATATTTTGCGCGATCGGCAGCCAGGTTGTGCCGGCGTCAATGCTGTATTCGAGATCAAGCCATTGCACTTCATTGCTGGTCCACCAAATCGATTGCGTCGCACCGGTTTTCCAATTCTCACCGCCATTGGGGGAGAGCAGGGTGAGCCCTTTACCCGCAGTTGCAACCGTGCTTGCAAAATAAATTTCACGATTCCCGTCACGATCATCCTGCCACACGAAATGCCCGTTGCCATCGGCGAGAATGGCCACCGCCGGGCTGGTGGAGTTTGCGCCGAAATCGGAAATGCGCGTGTCGGGTATCGTCTTTGTGTTGTTGTCTACCATGCTATAATAGATTTCCGGCGCGCCGTCGCGGTCATCCTGCCACACCGCGAGCATCTGGGTTTCCGTGTCGTCATTGGCGGCGAGATCGAGCGCGGAAGTGTTGCCCGCCGCCTCGGTGAAAACCGCGCCGCTGAAATGCACCGCCTCCCAATTGTTGTTGATGCGGTCGAGAAAAAAGAAATAGCCGCGATTGTCATCAACCATTGCAATGCGCGGGTGATCGGCGCTGGCACGACTAGAAACGTTGAAGCAGCATTGCGTGTGATTGTCTGGATAGATGCGATGAAAAATGAGACGGGTGTCGAGGAAAAAGCCAGTGTAGTCTTTGTAAGCCACGTAGAAGCTGCCCTTGCCGTCGCCGTCGATATGAGGTTCACGGGTGAGATAAATGTACTCCGTGTCCAGGATGATTTCATTGCCCACAAACGCGCCGGCGGGAGAAATCTTGCGAAAACCGATTTCATGCGCCACGCCGTTTTGCTTGGTCCAAGTCACGCCGGCCGTGCCCTCGGGCTCGACGGCGATGTCCGGTGTTTCACTGTTGCCGCCGGTCACGCGCTTGGGCGCGACGAGGCCTTCGCCCGCACGGTTGAGTTTGCAGTAATAAATCTCGTTGCCTTCCTGCCAGGCAAGATGTGCATGGCCTGAGGCATCGACGGCGATCTTGGGCCGCTGCGAGGCGCCGCCGGTATTGGTCACGTGCACGTCGCTCGTAAGCTTGCGGCCCTGCGGACTGACGAGACAAAAGTAGACTTCCCAGTTGCCGTCGCGAGAGTCCTGCCAGGTGACATAGGCATTGCCCGCCGGATCAACTGCGATGTCCGGCGCTTCGGAGGCTGCGGGGTCTTGCGTAAGGCGGAGGTTGGTGAAAGACTGCGGCGCGAGATGAGATTTGGCAAAATCTTCCGGCGCAGGAATTTTCAAAACAGCGGGCATGGGCCCTGCTTCAAAAGCGTGTTGGCTGAATGCCGGCGCGGTTGTAAAGAGAAACACGAGCACAAGAGATTTGAATTTCATATGAGTCCCCTTCTTCTCAGGCAGATTGCCTTAGTCACTTCGTCAAATCGAATTGTTCAAATTCCTCTTGCGTGCAGGGGATGGTGAGCACCGCGTCGCCGCTGCCGTCCATGATTTGGTTGATTTGCGCGAGGAATTCAGGTTTATTCAAGTAGCTTAATGAAAAGCGGCTGCCTTTGGTTTTCATGGGAATCATGCCGAGGCGGCCGAGAATTTCTGCGCGGGTCAGCTCGGCGCGGCGCAATTCCACGGGCAACTCCAGCGATCCTTTCCCGCCATGTTGCAGCGTAACGGTGATTTTTTTGCTTTGCCGGGCTTTTTCATTCTGTAGATCTTTTTGTACTCTGCGCGCCTTGAGCCACGCCAAAAGCGAAAAGAGCGCGGCGAGCAGGCCGACGAGGGTGCCGAAGGTGTTGATGAAGTCCATTATTGTTCCTTGCGTTTTTTGAGCCAGGGGTCACAATCGCGATGAATGTGCACGCCGATCTCACGCTTGCCGTGGGTGCGATAGAGCGGCGACTCGACGGCCTTTTCAATTTGCGCGAGGATGAATTCCAAGCCGGCAATTTCGTCTTCGCGATTCATGCGGTCGTTCTCGGCCATACAGATGAGATGGTCGATGCCGCCGTGACGCAGCATGAGTTGCAAACGAATGCTCTCATTCGGCGCAGCAGCCATGGCTTTTTCGAGGAATTCCTTTTCGACTTCAAGCTGCTGTTTGTGGACTTCTGCAGCCTCGCGCTGGGCCATTTTGTCATACAACTTTTCTTCGTATTCCTGCCACACCTCGACGCGGAGGTAATCTTTCTCTTCGCGCTCATAGCTAGGCGAGAGCACGCCATAGGTGCATTCATCGATGGCTTGCTCGACCCATTCCACTTCCTGCGCTCTGGTTGATTCTCGAAATTGTTCCAACGCTTACAGCGCCTCGGGATGGTTGGCGTGCGCGAGTTCCATGACGATGCGTTTGAGCTCTTCTTGCGTCGTGGCCAAATCGTGGAGGCGAGTGATCCACGATTTGAGCTCGGCGGGGGTGAAGTTGGGAAGCATGAGGAGGCTCCTTTCCAGGGCTTATTCAATTTTTTTCCATCACTGTCGCCCATTGTACTGTTGGCCTTCCATGATGATGAAGCCAAAACCTTTCTGGCGTCAGTAAACTCAATCTGTCCCATGAGCTTAGTTCTTCACCGCACAAACTTCGCCAATATATCGCGCATAATCAAGCAGTGAATTGGTCATCTCTTCTATCTTTGAGCCAAAAACATTGGAAATTGCCGGAGAAAGCGCAATCTCATCAGGCGGTGGAGGATTGGTAATGGAATACCGCGCCCTAGGTTTATTCGTTTCATCCATCTTGGACTCAAAAGTATCGGAGCTCACTGGAGAAATATCCCTCTCATCAGGTTGCAGAGGCTTGTTAATGAGATCGGTATGAAGGCGTAACAGATAAGCGTAATCACCCTTCCCTTTGATATTCTCAAGGTTTGAGCGATACCTTCTACCAGGCCGGCTCGGGCTGTGAACAAACTGATGGCGCAAGCAAAACAAAAGCTGAATGTCAACATACGCATCAAGTCGAGCTTGCTCCGATTCGAAAATACTGTTGGCCGGCCCAAGCTTGTTGAATGGATTCTTTTGCAGCATTTGCTTGTAAATCTGATTAACGCTGTCGAAGTTTTGAAATGACCGGCATTCTTTGGAAATATAATCATCGAGGTCGATAGGATTGGGAGGAACGGCTACACTTACCGATAGCCCAACCTTTTTCTTTACCGCGCCGGCTAAAAAGGCGTCAAGCCCAACGACCAAAAGCGCCTGTTCAATCAAGAAATCGCGCAAGAAAGTTTCGAACGCTGTGCAATATGCTATGGCTGTTCTGCGATGCGTTTCTCGCTGCCAGATGTTCAATTCCGCCTCGGCAAAGGAACGCTGGGCATATTGCTCTTGTTCATTTTCTCTCAACCTCAGAAGCTCGGCCGCTGGTTGTTTTTCTTTTTCTGCAAAGTCCAGTTCCGCAAATGCCTGCTTCCATTGTTGCTCGGCCTCTGATCTTGATGCAATCAGGAGTTGTGTGATTTCAGCGCTTCGTCTTCTGATGACCTCGATATCATCAGCGATTTCGATAAAGCGATCCAACGCATCCATAGAACGATCTTCCTCTGAAAATTATGCTCGAAAGGTATCAATTGACCACTGCGCCATCCCGCGTAATCAACGGCAAGCCGCGATCTTCGGTTGCCAGCGCTAGCGGTTGATGCACGTAGCGATTGTTGCCCATGAACCATTCGAAATTTTTGCCTTCGGGATCGGGCCGGCGTGAGGAACGCGGATAGTGAATGGGCAAGTTCGTAGCTTGCTCGCTCAACAACGCCCGCAAGTCTTGCACGTTTGGCAATGCATCGAAGTTGGCACAGCGGTGAAAATCCGCGAGGACAGCCTTAAAGGTTTCCACCAAACGGCCTTGCCAATTGGGAACCGGTTGCCAGCCGTCATGCTCAAGGGAATCATAGCGCTGCCCGGGATCGAGCACCTGCAACTCTTTGATCGTGATTTTGACGCTACCAAAGCCCAGCGGCTTCGCAAATCCCAGCCGGTGAAAACATTGTTGATCCATCTCCAAAGCCCACAAGAGCGCGCCCAGTTCTAACGGTGCCAAGTTTTGGAAATGAATGTTGAACTCAAACCGCGCGCCGGGTGCAAGCGCATCGCGAACCGTGCGGTTTTGATCGTCGCAACGGCCGCCGGCGCGATAGTAGTTTTCTTCCTCCGCTCGTTTGTGGTGGCGATAGAATTTTCTGCCGCGCAGCAAAGCACTAGAATCATTGTAATCAGCATCAACAGTCGCTTGTTGCCGGCCATCGGATAGATAGAAGCTGGTTGTCGTCGGTTTAGGTGAGGAAAGAATGGCGAGCGGCGTCTCGGGCAGCGTGCCATTGTCATACTTCAGTTCGGCATGAGAAATCTGCACGCGTCCGGCGTAAGCAACGTGCTTACTCGTGTCGCCTTTGTTCCCATCATCTAGTTGATGTACCCAGCCAAAAACACGGCAAGCAGGGCATAATTCGTCATAGTTTTCACAAGGACTGAGAGACTTGGGCAGAAGCTTGCTGATTCTATTATCGTAAGTAACGCGAGGAACGGATACCGGCACAATGAATTCCGCCTCCTTGTTTTCATCGATCATGGCATAAACCAAATCTCCATGCTGGAGTGCTTTGCTCTCGTTTTCATGCACGATGAAGCGGCTGTACGCCGGCTCCTTGCCGTCCGGCCGTTCCGGCTTCTTGCGATCCCGTATACGACTTTGCACACTGTCGCGATGCCGATCTTGATAGTCTTGAATCAGCGTCAAATAGTCTTCTTCTACTTTACCGTTCAGCGAGATCACTTTGGCTTTTTCCAGGTCCTCGCCGCAGAAAAAGAAGCGTTCATCGTGCTTGTTTTCGATGTTTTGATTGGTTATGCAAAGATAGCCCTGCGCTTTTCTTTCACCATCACGAAGAGGGCTCAGTTGTTCTTCAGAATGAGCAAGCTGCTCAACGTTCCAAAATTTGAAATGCCGCTGCGGATGCTCGACCAACCGCAGCCTGGCCCAGCACTGCGTTTTATGCTCGAAACCATTGAGCGCCAAATCCGTGCGCGAGCCGTACGGTGAACTGCTTTGCGCATTGCGGCTGGGGCGAAGCATGCTGCTCAAATATAACGGCACCCAAGCTGCATATTGAGGCCCTTCCGGCCGTTTGCCGGGGCGCAATTCCGTAAAGCCGGGCAGAAGGCGGAGAACCCATGCGTCGGTGCCATTCTTTTCAATGCGCGCCGGCACGAGCTTCAACGCCTTGGCCGGTTCCAGATGATAACTGAGTCGGGAATCCGTTAAATTACTGAAGCAGGAATTGGTGACGGTCTCGAACACGCTGCGCAGCATTCCGCGCAAGCTCGAGCCAGGAATTGCGGGCTTGCCATCAATTTTGAAAAACTCATAAGCATTGTGATCCTGGCGGTGCTCAATGCGCTCAGCGCTGGAGATGAACAACGGCGAAAAGGTTTCGAGCAAACAGATGATTTTGCCGCTGACGCCAATATAGCGATCATGCGGCGGCGGCGGACATTTGCCCAGTAGCAAATCTTCTTTTGATCTCGTGCTACCGGCTTGAGGCTGTATATATCCTTTCTTCTTCAAAGCCGAACCTACTGCCGTATCCGCCGAACTTATTTCACTCTTGCCATTCGAGGGAGGAATGAAACGCACAAAGTTATAGGGATTCAAAAAGCGATAAGGAGGCTGCGCACGCCGTTCCGGCGGCGCAGGCACCTGGCCTTGACCCATCACCACCTGTACCGAAGTTGCCTGCAAGCCGCGCGGTCCCTTTTTGAATTGGTACTCCACTTCCATCCCGACTTGGAGCTGTTCGAATCTGACGTCGCCCTTGACCACGGAAAGATGAAACCAGACATCTTCGCCACCTTGGCTGGGTTGAATGAAACCGTAGCCTTTGCTCTCAATCACGCGTTTGATTTTGCCGGTTGCCATTTCTTTATCTCCTTCCACCAAACAAAAGCGATTTGGCCGCGGTCCGTGAAGAGATCGTATGCAATTTTCACGCGCGTGCCGTTGTTTTCTGTTTGCTGTTCAATGTCGAGCGGATAATCCAACTTCGCCCATGCCACACGATCGTCGTGCCAGCGCTTGCGCGTCGCGTCGTATTCTCCCCAAAGCAACGCGACATCTAGTTTCCGGCGACGGCGCATTTTGAAATCGGGATTGGCCTGACATTCCGGGCTGTGCTTCCAAAAATCTTGGGCATCTTTCGGCGTGGCTGGCTGTGGTTGCCCGATAAAATGCCACAAGAAACGCTTGCCGTCACGACGCAAGCTCAAGTCTCCGGCTTCACCAAAGATGCGGCCACGCTCAAGCAGGCTCCACTCCGCCACTTCTGGCTCGGTGAAAGTGATGCGATGCTCATATTCCCAAATGCGATAAGGCATGCGCGCTAAATCCCAAGGCTTCAAAAAGCCGGCTGCGGCATGCTCCAAAGTTTCGCCTCCCTTCGCTTCCAACACTCCTCCTAAGATAGCGACGCCGTCGTCTTTGCCAATCTCGGGGTCGCCGAGCAACTCCTCAACGGCATCTTGAAAATCTATGGCATCTCGCGTCATCGCCAAGCCTCCTTGGGATAAAGTTTAGGAATCTCAAGCTTGTCGTCAAAGTAGGTATCTGCTTTCAAATACAAATCATCGGAACCCCGTTTGAAACTTCGCCTTGTCGCGTTGAACTCATCGACCCATTTTTGCGCGAGCTGGCAAAGCTCCTGCTTTTGATCGGTCTCGCGCGTATCCCAGATCAATAAGCGATAGAGTCCCGTGCTCGGTTTGATATTCGCAAGTTCGGGCGGGCCGAAAAAATCATCTTTAGCAATGAAACAGTAATTCACCAGGAACGATTCGATCTTCGCGCGGCCAAGACCTTTCGCGCCGCCAAAGCCCACGGGAAACATGCCCTCGGCAAGATCGCGCAACACCAAAGCGAGCCAGCCAAGCTCCCACGCATCCGGATTTTCCACTTGCATGCGCACGCGAAAGCGCGGCTGCCACAGCGCCAAAGCATCGAACTTCGCGCCTTCTTTGCCGCCTCCAGTAAAACGGTCAATGGCGAGAAAATCGAGCACTTTGCGCAGAGTATTCGGGTCAGCTTCCGCGTCTTCAATGATCAAACGGCTGCCGCGATGCGTGTTGCCGAACAGGCGGCAGGCCAGACAAAGATGCTCGTCCGGAACTTCCTCTTCGGCATTCTTGAGCAACGCATCGCAGCTTGCAAGCGGAATTTGATCCGCTATCTCATTTTCATCTTCTCGGCGCCGCATGGGATCGCATGCCGGGCATTTTTTGCCGAAGGATTCAGCATCGTTCACATCCTCATCCTGCGTCGTCAAGGTACGAGCGATTTTTTCCGCTTGCGATCGAAGCGCGCCGCGCAAACTGGCCCCGGGCAGAATCGGCCTTCCGGTCGGGCTCATGAAATCGAGCAATGGCGCGTGATCAAAACCCGAGCGCGTCGAGGCCATGGTATCGTTGGTGAGAAAAGGGCCGTCGATGATCAAATCGAATTCGACTTTGACGAATGACCGCGCGGCAAATTCACAAGCGATGCTATTGCGATGCACGAGGTTTTGCGCTTCGATTAATCGCGAGGCGAGCCAATCATCATCCGCATGCTCGGCTTTCCAAGGCTCATCTTCGCGCAGGAAATTGAGCAAGCCTTCGCCGGTTGAGAGATCGCGCTCCACCAACTTTATCTCGGTTAAATCAAAAGCGCCCAAGCCGCGCGCGACGCGGCCTCCGAGCCAACAACGGCCGGCTTGCCATTCCGCAAGCGTGGCGGCTAGCAAGCGCTCGTCATTCTCATTCGCATCTTCGAGTTCGAGTCGCAATTGCAACGCCGTGCCTTTGGGCAAAACTTCAAGATCGAATTTCGCCGCGGCTTTGCTGGCGGAGCTGCGCGTGGCGCGATCAATGCCGACACCATCGCGAATGCGCGGCGTCAAATTTTCCGGCAATGCGGCATAGGCATGTGCAACGAGAAGGCGCGAGGCATAGCCGCGAATTTCTTCCGTATCGTCGGCACTAGGGTTGAAATCGCCGAAAAGGTGGCACACCTCGCACGGGCAAGACTTTTCGCTCTGGTCGAGTTGCGCGTTCTCCGTTTGCAAAGCGCGGCAAGAAGAGCCGAACAATCGCGGCGCGAGCCGCGTGGCAATGGTTCGCAGTGCGCCGCCGATCGCGGTGCCGGGGATGAGGTAATTTCCTTCCGCGTCGAGCCGGCAAAGATCGTCGGTTACTTCTCCGCCTTTGCCCGTGCCGACATGCACCGCAGTGCGCGCGACCAATTTGCCGAGAATGCTGCGATATTTCATGATTGTTTCTCCTTTTGCTCCACACATTCCGCGAGACGATCGGCCAGCATTTGCACGAGCTTGGCGCGCAACACCGGCGCGTGGGCTTTGGCTTCAAGCGTCTTCAATCTTTTTTGCAGATGTGCAATGGCGTCTTTCGTTTGCTTTTTGGAAAAATGCTCTTTCGGCTCGCGTGTGACATTGGTCAACAACTCCGGCTTGCCGAATTGTTCAATCTCCGAATGCAATTCGGAGATCGGCCGGCTGGCGGAACTCCACAACCAGCGCGCCACCGATTGCCATTTTTGAATTTCAAACGCATTGGTGCATTCCGCGCTTATCAAACTCTCAATATCCTTGTCGGAGCGCAACTCTCGCTGCCAATTGCCGATGGCATCATATTCCGCATAAACCGCATGGCCTTCGGTTTCCGGTTTGGCTTTCGGCTCAGCCAGCTTCATTTCGCTTTCGATTTTCCATGTGGTCCCCTCGATGTCGCCATGATCGTAAAGCGGATGGTTGAAAACCACCATGCCGAAGCCTTCGTTGCGTCGTAGGCCGAGGCCTTCGCTTTCGATCTTCTCGAGACGCGTCTGCAATTTGCTCCGCCACTGTTCACGTTCCTGCTCATTTTGGAAAATGGGAGGAACGATTCTGAAACCGACCGCGGAGCCCACTTTAATGGCAAGGTCGCGCCAACGCGGCAGCCCAAGCTGATTGTTGAAATTGTCCACCGCGCCGGCTTTGCAAAAAGCGTGAATGATTTTGGGAAGCTTGCTCTCGGGATCGCGCTCCAGTTGGAACAATTTCTCGTCATCGCACAACTCTTTATCGTCATTGAGCAACGCTTCAATCCAAGCTGCATCATCGAGCGTTTGGCGGAAACGTCCCCAATGATCCGGCAGAATCGTATCCGAGAGCAGAGTCAAAGTAAATGTCAAAGGCGAGCCATCCGCCGGCATTTTCAGGCGCGCACTCATGGGCATGCCACGCCATTGATCCACCGCGGAGTACTCTTCCAGCAAAACGGTGACGAGACCATAGCCTCGCCGCGTGGCTTTGCCGAGGCGCAGGGTGAAGGCTGTTTTCACATTCGGAATTTCCGCGAGCGCCTGCAAAGCGAGCCAAGCGTTTTCATCCTGGCAAAGAATTTCTCCCATGAAATACTGGCCGCTTTCGAGCGCGACGTAGCCATATAAATCGCCCGTGCTCACTCGCTGCGTGTGCGGATTGAGGCGCGGATGCAGCTCATCGCGACGCTCAGGAGCAAAGTATTCCTCGCCGCGCGGCAAGGCTCTCACCGGCAGATAACCTTCAACCGGAACCATGGGGACATCGTCATGTCCAGCACCCTTGCAGATTGGACACTCCGAAGGAATTTCATCTTGTCGGGCATAGCCTTCGACATGATGATTGTTCGGAAAGTCGCCTGACTTTGGCATCAGGTCTTTATAAACTTTGCAGGTCAAGAAATCGCGCGGCGCGGGAACCATTAGACCTAAATTCGTGAGCACTTTGTTTGCAGGGTAACAGGGAGAAATGCGCACCTCGCCGTGCAAGAACAAACGACGAAAGGCCTGATAAGCTTGGTTGTCGCGAAACGCGGCGTCGGCGCCGGCATCGACGCGACCGCTGAACCGCCATTTTTCCGCAGCCGCGCTTGCCAATGCGCCCCAGAGAGTCGAGCCATTGATATAATCCACGCCGTCAAACATATTGCCGGCCTCCGAGCGTCGCGCAATAAGCGCCGGCTCGTCGGTGCGGATGATGACGCGAAAACGTTTAGGCCCGCCGCTGCCGGTTGCCGGCGCCCACACCCGCTGAGACTCATCGAGGTTGACAGCCTCTTTTTCCAGCCAATACTTTTTAAAATCCGCGAACAGCTTTTGCTCGGCGGTTTTATCGACATGGCCGGCGTCATCGATCACGTGAATCACACACTGGCCGCGGCCACGACGCCGAGCCGATCCCAATCTTCTCACCATGCGCGCCGCGGCGAACAACAAAGCGGCATCCTTGCGAGCTGCTTCGTCATCTCTCGCAAACGTCACGTTGAAGTGGAACAACAAACGATGATCGCCTTCTTCTTGCATGAACAATTTACTGCCTTCGGTTCGGCGCGTGCGCGGGCTGACACGCACACGGGCAGCAAACTGCGCTCCGGTCTGCCCTGCCCGCCAGCGGGAGGATTTTGCATCCAATGGTTTCACCACGTTGCCGGGGCGCGCGGAGGAGATGTGCCAATTTTTTGGTTGAGAGGGCGAGCCGAGGATGCGACATAACGGGCATTTTTCCAAATCCGCGCAATACGCCACGGCTTCGCTGCGTTTCGCCTCACGGCGTCCATTCTCGGATTTGCAATGCTCCTCAAAATATTTTTCCAGCGGCGGCATTTGCAATAAACGCCACATGCCGTCGCGCAACAGCCCGGCTATAGTTGTGCCGCGCAATACCGGCACACGGTCGTGGTCACGCTGCAATGCAGAATCGACTACTGCGCCGACACCGTGTCCTGCGCCGATGTGATAATCACTTCTAATTTCGAGTTGAAAGTTCAGCTTCATGTCATTCTCCCGCGTATTTGGATAATGACTCGTCAAGCTTGTGCGCGTAGCTCCACATCATGAGCAAGTCCGGCAAGCCGTGGCCATGATAGCCTTGATCGTTTCGTTTCCTCGGCAGCGAAAGCCGCTTCCAATATCCCTTCTCGGCTTGCGCTTCATCGCCGAGATCGATCAAAGCCTGTCGCAATTTTTTCGATAGACTTTCCGAGCGCGCGATTCGCGAGCGCAAGCCCTGAAAGCCCGGAAGCCATTCGTCTTCATTGAAATCTTTGTTTTGAAAATCCGCCGGATCATAAAACTGCTCGAATTCGGCTCTGCGTTTGTTAGGCAGATATTTGAGCTCTAAACGGTGTTTCAAAATTTTTTCGACGGACAAGCCCGCCTCCGGCAGCGGAGTGCTTGAAACAAAATATGGCCGCAGAGACGGATAATGCCCCTTAATCTTGGCATCCGGCACTCTGCCCAATTGATTACCGGTGATGACTTCGAAATTGAGAGTAGAAAAATACTTTTCTCTTTCGATTTGAAGGCGGCGCGCGATTTCCTTGGCGTGCGCCAGCAACTTTTCCCCGCGTTGGTGCGCGAGCATGTAGGGATAATTGGCTTTGCATATCACGACTGCAGCAGCAATGGTGGGAATGGGAGGCTTGTTTGGATCAAAAAGCCCGACCTTGGTCAAAGCTGTTTTCATATTCTCTTCATACGCTGAACAAAATCGCGCGGCATAATCCAACGCCCACGGCGCAGGAAGAAGGGCGAACAAATCATCGCCGCCTAAAATGAGCGGCAGCACAGGCAGCACGTCTTTGTCTTCTTGACGTAATTGTCGCTTTAAAAGTTCAACGCAAGGTTCAGCCAATGCCGCTCGCAGTGATTGTGATAGCGCCAGGGAGAGTGCTCGCATTTTCTCCTTTGATGAGCATTGTTTGAATACTGCACCCATCGCATTGCCATCTGCAAGCAAATAAGCCACGTAACGCTTGGGATCGAACTTGGCAATGGCTTCGGTCCAATCGCCGCCGTCGGGTCTTCGCAGAGGATACTCGCCTTCATTCCATCCGGCCTGTTTCCAAATAGTTTCGCGAAATCTGTCGAGAAAGCCGACGTCGGTTTGCAGTCCTTCCTGACGGTCCCTTTCAACAGCTTTGTTGATACAGCTTTGACAGAGATAATTGGGCCTTTCGGTTACGTCTTCTTCGAATCTACTTTTGTGATGAATCGCCATTCCCATGCCGCACGAGGCGCAAAACGCCGTAAAAGGTAGATGAAGTACGGACGCGGCAATGTCGCCGCGATTCTTGGCTTTGCGCAATTCGTCGTGCGCCTCTGTATTGGCCTTGTCAAAGGCTGGCGGATCATAAGGCACAGGCTCGGCAACCGTCAAGCTGCCGCCCGTGCAGCGGCGATAGAGTTCCGCTAAATCATTCCCGAACTTGATCGCGGTGTCGCGGGCATGATCGCCATGAAAGAGAATACGAAAAGCGCCGCCGTCATTGACGATGAGATCATCTTTAGGATTGCCCTTGTGCTTTTGCAATAAAGCCTCTGCGCCTTGCTCGCAAAAGCGCGAGAGCAATTGGCTTCCGCCCACGACTTCACGCAGTCGCGCGGAGCGAAACAGCAGATCCTGAATCTTATCGGCTTCCGCCGCGAGAAGATAACTCGACATGGTTTTGCTCCTTTCTATGATTTTCTTGCAGGAGGCAAGAAGTCTATTCCACATTCACGGCACAGAGTTTCCCACGAAACCGCCGAGACGTCAAAAGCTATTGCGGTTTTGGTTTGCACTCCATGCTCCGCCCAGAAGTCACGAAAATTGTCGAAATTCATCTTTGCTATTCGAAAGGCGGCTTGCGCAAGCTTCTTTGTAACCGATAAGCAAAAATGAATTGCATTGTTGCGCAAATCCGGAAGATCAGCCATTTTGAAGCCGTCTGCAATCCATTCTTCGATGATGAGAGGTGGCGTTCCAGCAGGGTCGGAACGGTTGAGCGTATAAGATTTTTCTTGAAGAGAGGCATTCACACTTTTTAGGATGGTATTTGTTTGCCACATCCCAAGCCTGGTAAAAAAATTAAAAACGTCCTGTTCGGAACGCAGCGGGGGATTTTTCGTTATGCGACGAAGGCGTTTTAAAATAAACAGCCTTGAACGACAAAGAACTTCGTGCAAACTGGCCGCCCGCAATAAAGCGGAGCGATAGTCTTCGTTCCTTTTGATGAGGCGGTAAATTTTGGCTAACTCATCACGAGCGTAAATCAGCAAATTGTCAGTCGTGAGATACAGCGATTTGGGCAAATCCACCTGGCCTTGCTGTTCCCTGCCCGTTTGTAATTTGGTTATCTGCCTGAGAAGTTGCGCACCCGCATCTCCGGCGCTTTTTTCTTTCTCAGCATGCGGCCAATCGCTCAACTCCTGAACGGCTGTGGGCATAACGAATTGGGGTTGATTGGGTTTTGGAGCGTTGTTGTTTTGATTAGTTGCCGATGCTTTAATTGGTGTCGGTTTAGATTGAGAAACGACGTAATCCTTCAACGCGCCGGTGTAATCCGCATTCTCCCACAGCTCATAAATCTTCAACGCCTCCATCAATTTTTCGGCAGCCTGCTTTTCTCCATCCGTGAAGAACTGCTCCGTGTTGCGGCGAAGATTTTCAACCAATTCTCTCGCGTTGCGAAAGGCATATTGCTCATAAAGCCTTTCCGCCTGCTGCCATTCGCGCAGCCCAAACAGCTTGTAGGGATTTTCGAGAATTTGAATATAACAAGCGTCTCCGTAAGGCCGATTGAATTCAGGCTCGTACGCGTCGTCGTCAAAATCGACATACGAAATGTCGATGTCGGCGTAGGCGCCAAGAAGATAAGCACCTGCCACCATGCTCTTCTTGCCGCCGGTGATGTCGAGCACGACTTGCTTGTGCGTGTAATCTTTCACTAGATCAATAACTTCCTTACGGACCTGACGAAATACCTCTTCAGGCTTGTGGCTCTTGAGCACGGTGCATACAATTTCCGGCGTTTTCGCAAGAGCCTTGAGCTTTGGATTCTTCTCGAATAGTTGGATAATAAGATCAGCTACAAAACTGCCCCAGTCACCGCCTCGGAGGTTCGTGCCGTAAAAATCATTGAGCAATAACAAAATCTTTTTCGTCGGCTTCCAGGCGCAAACGGACTGGAGCAATGGCTCCAAAGAATGCCCCGCTAGCATGATCAGAGCCTCGCGAGAGGTGGAAGGTAGTCGTGGCGGCTCTCTCGTGCACGCGAGTGCAAGCTCATGCGGAAGAAACTTCTCAATGTAATCCTGCCAACGCTCAGGAGAATCAATCGGAGTTTTTTTATATTTTTCCCAATAGTGGATTTTGAGATCGTTACGGTATTCTGTCTGGTCCATCTTTTATTTTTCTCCTTTAGCGAGGCTATCAATGGCAAGCCTGCTTAAGTTCAATGAATGTCGTAAACTTCTTGTGGAAATCCCACCTTCCCAACCTTGTCACAATCTTGCCTCCGGCAGCCGAATGAACTCCCGATCCAGCCGAATGCCATAGCATGTGTCCCCGCGTGGACCGATGGCGGAAACAACGTACCACCGGTGGAAATCCTCCTCCGGAAATCTCTCACAGATTTTGCGTTTGAGATTGCTGAAATGGGGACGTAGATGCTCCAAATCGATGCGGCCTTCCTTGCTGAAAGCTTTGAGAAAACGGCTGCGCATGCCATGGCGCTGCACCAGAGTTTCATACAGACTCTTCATACGCGCCGAAGCCTGGCGGGAGAAATGTCCATCGGCCTTTGGCTTCTCGAAATAGCTTTCATAATTCTCCCGAGCAACACGTTCATCGCGCTTGGCACTCTTCTCGACAAAATACCAATAGATTGCCAACTCCGCTGGCTCCAGGGGAATTGGAATAGCGCCGATCAAAATGCGATGCTGATCAACGTCAATGCTGAGTGGCAGGAGTTGGGGTGCAACATTCACCTCGCGCTGCACCCACGCGAGAATGTCCTGATAGTCGGGAGAGCGCAGCAGCTCCGCGGGCACATGCGGCCGCAAACGCAGGAAAGGAATTTCTACGAGTTCGACGTGCACATCCTTTGCATCAAAAGCCAGACCGCCGTACGTAGTCATGGGCCTCGATTGGCGGGGCGGAAAGAAGAAATCCGAATTTGTCTCCGCCTCCCACGGCGCGACAAAGAGATGGTACATGTGATCCTGCGGCCTTGCGAGAAGCTGCATCACCATCGCGAGATAGACGCTCATGGTGCGCCTGCCGCCCGCAACAACGGTGTGCAAACAAAATTGTTTGTCGGTGGTCATTTCCATCACTGATCCCATAATCAAATCCAAATACGCCTGACTTTGGCGTGAGTTGGCGATGTCCGCTATTTCGTCGCCTCCGAGACAGGCCACGCGCACACTTTCCGCCGAGAACTGAATATCAGTAAAACACTCGGGATACTCACGGCACAGCTTGTAAAACTCACCGGCAACGGGATTCAGCAGCTCGGAAACGATTTTTTGTTTTGCCACTCCACTCGCTATGCCAATCACCTTTGTTATGGCGATCCTTCGTTTGACACACAAACCGTACAGGGTCTCAGTCAGCACCTTGGGGTGCAAGCCCAGCATTGCCAACAGGTGATGTTTCATCAAGGATTCCGGAATGGATTGGGTTCTTTGTGCAAGGCGTGAGTTATCGAGGTGCCTACCTGGCCACCATCGGAATACTTCACGGCTGCCCGGCCAGTAGTTTTCGGGATTCAGGTCGGACCCGCGAGACGCGCTGGAAGTGATCTCCTTGGAACGAGCACCAGAATAATTGCCATGTAGGCGGTTACTGCTTCTATGAATTGTAGTGGGATTTCAGCCAGGGTGGAATTCTTCCCGCGAAGACTCGCAAGGGCAGGGAGTGTGAAAACGTGGGTCAAATTTGTCATGCCGACCTCTTTTCCGATGCGAAAACTTCACTTCTGAAAAATGGTCGGGATGGCACAAGCGGTCGGCCAAAGTCAAGAAACCGGGCGCTTCTGTCTTCCCCATGGATTGACCGAAACTCTCGTTGCTTCAGTCAACTCCGCAGGGCAATATATTGCGGCAGAATCAAAATTCAAGTCAAAAAGTGCTGCTTCTCAAAAAAGTAACACCTGGGTGGCTCGGGCAGAGCGGCCTCTCAGTGGGCGGGTGACGAAACTCAAGAGGCGAATCCCCCCTTCAATACGAGAGCCAGCTACTGGCAGGGTCATTCCGGCATCGTGCATCTCTATCGTCATTCCAGCGCCAAAAGGTGTACAAACTTGTCCATCTCTGTCCCGGCCACAAAACAAAAAAGGGAATCGCGGGGATTCCCTTTCTGATCAAAATCATTCACTTGGCTTGGTTGCGGGGGCGGGATTTGAACCCGCGACCTTTGGGTTATGAGCCCAACGAGCTACCAGACTGCTCCACCCCGCGGTGTTTTGTGAACGCCTGCCAATATAGAAGATTCAGCCAGAAAATCAAGCTATTTCTTGCCATTTTCTTCGGCCGCATTGGCTCATAAATATTGTTACCGAAGGTTTTTTGAAATGGCAAGAGGCAATTCACCAAAATGCTTTGATGCGATTGGGGAAAGCAGCTCTTGCATTTCCGTTCATCTTACTAGTGAATTCCGTGCCTTATGCGGCTCCACTTGACTCACACTTCGCTGGCGGCACATGGCCTATGACTCCGTGCAGTCTCACTCACCTCACCGCGGCGAATTTACCACACTCTGCAATTGCAGGGCAGTGCAGCTTGCCGCAAGGTTTTGTCCTCTCTGCAGAAATAAAGCCACAGGAAAAAGCTGACGGTTTGACATGCCGGACACGCTTACCCCGCAAGCAGGGGTAGCTCTCCATTTCTCCCCCGTTTAGCTCTGCCCAGCCCACTCCCGCCTTTCTCCGAAAGTATGCCATGACAATTCGCAAAGTGACAAAGGTGGCGGTATAGTTTAGCAGGCCGTGATCAAAGTGAAGTACGCCTGGACGTAGATTGGAAGTCTGATTGAAGGTTACGGCGAGGTGTTTCCGCAAGAACGGTATGCGCCAGTTAGATTTAGGATGAATCGCTCTTGGCCTCGTGCTTTCCACACGCCGCACGCGAAGCCGCGGCCAGCCTCGACCTTTTTGCGTTCTGCGCGTCAGGTCGGGCATTTAGGATGAAAACATGGTCGTTCCTCCTTGGCTGAAGAGCCGCTTCATTCCCCTCAACCTGGCGATGGTCCCTCAGTCCCACAATCTACATCACTGGCCTGCATCGCGCTAACCGAGCTTCAGAAAGGTGAGTCCATGGAAGTCGCAAAAGTTCTGGACGACAAATATGAGATCATTTATGAAATCAAACGCGGCGGATTCGGCGTCATCTACTACGGCCGTGACCGCCTGTTTGACAAACCGGTCGCGATCAAGGCCATTCCTCCCGAGTTGATCGGCGAAGCCAGATACATCGACATTTTCCAGGCTGAGTCGCTGGCGATTGCCCGCCTCAATCATCGCAATATCGTCCGCATCTATGACATCCGGCGCGGAGAGGGCGGCCAGTTCTACATTATCATGGAATATGTCGATGGCCTCGATTTGGGCAAACTCATCCGCGCCAGCCGCAAGGAGCCGGCGCTGCTGCCGCCCTCTCTCGCCGCCTACATCGTGGCCGAGATTTGCGCCGGCCTCGATTATGCGCACACCCGGCGCGACCCGGACACGCATCAGCCCTTGCATCTCATTCACCAGGACATTTCGCCCGGCAACATCATGCTGAACCGTCTGGGCGAGGTGAAGATCATCGATTTCGGATTGGCCAGCGCACGGCGCCACCAGGCCGACAACAACCGCAAAAATGAAGTCGTGGTACAAGGCAAACTGACCTACCTGGCGCCGGAACAGGTGAATGGCAGCGGCAGTCTCGATCAGCGCGCGGATCTGTTCTCGCTGGGCGTGGTTTTCTATGAAGCCTTGACCGGACAGCGACTTTTCAAAGAGCAGGACGCCGAGGCGATGATCCAGCATCTGCGCAACGGAGAGTGGGACATTTCCCTGCTCGCGGAGAATCGCATGCCTGCTGCTTTGATCAACATCGTCGAAAGGGCGATCCAGCGTGAGCCGAGCCAGCGCTTTCAATCGGCCAATCAAATGTACATGGAGCTGATGAGCTACCTTTCGCAGCAAGCGCCGGCGATGGACTATGCCTTCGAACTGGCGAACAGGGTGGAGCGCGTCGCGCCGGCGCGCGAATCGCGCGCGGCTGCGGACGCGGCCACGGAGCCGGCTCCGCTGGGCGGCTTGGTCGAAACGCCAAGTGCCGGCCAGCGCCTGGAGGAACCCGCTAACTCGAGCGGCTTCTTTGTGGAAGAAAACAGCACTGAGGCCGGCTTCGAGGCGGCGCCGAAGACCCACGCTTCGTTTCAGCAATCGCGCTTGGAAACGGAAGGCGGCGGCGGCGAGAAGGACGAGTTCGAATGGAGCCGGGGATCTGCGCGGCGGGATTTTCCCGAAGAGCTCGAACTGACGCCCGAACCGGAGGATGCCGATCAGCGCGCCAAGAACGGCAGCGAACCGCAGGACGTTGCCTTCTACAAGGTCATCGCCGAGGAGGAAGAAGAGGAAGAAGTCCGCACCATCATCGATGTGATTCGCCTTTCCGCCCGCTCGCACAAGAAGACGATTCTTCTGACGGTCGGCGGCGTGTTGGCGGCATTTCTGCTGTTCACGCTGGTGGATACCTTCACCCGCTGGACAGGCTGGGGTGCGTCGATCTACGATTTTCTCTTTCCGCCTGCCATCCGACTGGTATCGTTTCCGCCCAATGCCCAGGTCTATCTCGACGACCGGTTGCTGCCGAAAACCACGCCGCTGGCGATCGAGAAAATCTCACCGGGCGTGCACAAGCTGACGCTCACCCTGCCGCGCTTTGAGCCGATCACGCGGTCGATTCAAGTGGCGCCGCAAGGCCGTGCTTCGATCATCGGCGAGAGCGCCAGCGATCAAAATCTGCCCTATGTTTTTCGCTTCAAGACCATCCTGGAAATCTCCTCCAAGCCGGAGGGCGCCGAGGTCTTCCTGAACAATGTCAAATATACCCAACTCACGCCCTGCCGGGTGGTTTGGGAAGTGGGCGATCCGCTGGAAATCGAAATGCGCAAAGAAGGTCTCTCCCCGCTGCAGGGCTTCACGCTCAACACGCTGGAGGGTGTCGAGACCATCACCGACCGGCGGCTGTGGCGTTTTCAACGCATCGAGGAGCAACGCGAGCATTACGCGCTGGAAGGCATTTTTGCCAAGGCCATCACCGTCACCTCCGTGCCGGACCATGCCGAAATCTACGTCAATGACGGCACCAGCCCGATGGGAATGACCGGCTACAGCAACGAAATCCTGCTCGCCACCGGCAGCCACACCATCACGTTGCAGAAGCCCGGCTTTCTGCCCAAGTCCTTCAGCATTACGGTCGACGCCAACACGCCTTCGAATTATCACGAGGTGCTGTCGCGCGTGGTGCGCATTTTCGCCAAAGACGGATCCGATCCGGGCGACAATGACATCGGCGCGCGCGTGGTGGAGTTGATTTCCGGCGGGCAGCGGGTGCGCACCCGTTCGACCACGCCGTGCGAATTGACCCTGTTGCCCTACACCTACACCGCCATTCTCTCGAAGGAGGGCTATCAGGACTACACCCTGACCATCCCGCCCACCGGCAACATCGCGATTGCCCGCATGGAAGGTGAGCGGATCGACGTCGAAGTGGTGGTGCAGGATGAACAAACCGAGGCGCCCCTGAGCGGCGTGCAAATCAGCTATCAACCGCTCTCCCAGCCCAATGCCGTGCCTTCCTTCTTCGGCCAAACCGAGGAGAGCGGCACGGCACTCAACAAGCTGGCGCCGGGGCAATACCGCTTTCGCGTCAAAAAATTCGGCTATCGTCTGGCGGTGAAGGAGCTGAAGGTCAGCGCCACGAGCAAGCGCCTGGTGTTCAAACTGCAGTCGGTTTCCTGATTGCGTTAAGGGATTAATGTCACAGCCTTCCATGGGAAGGGAGAAGAGATCATGCCCAAGCTGGTTCTCAAAAAAAAGGCGGAGGTGTTGGCGGAGTTTCAGTTGAAAGGCGCCAACTCCGTTTTCACCGTTGGCTCCGAGGCCGGAAATGATGTGGTCATCGCGGACCGCCAGGTTTCGATGCACCACTTGCATATCGAGCGCCAGGGCAACCGGTACTTTGTGCGCGACCTCAAGAGCGCCTTCGGCACGCAGGTGAACAACCGCCGCCTCCACGACAAGACCGAAATTCACGACGGCGATGCGATTCAACTCGGCGATCACACGCTGGTCTTCCGCAACCCGCTGGAGGCGGAAGAGGCGCCGGCGGGCGATCGCGCCGGCCGCGGCTCGGTGAATGATTTTTGGAGCGATGTCAAAGACGCGGTCATCGACGTGGTGCAGGGCGAAGCCACCAGCCCCGGCGAACGGCCGCGCGAGCCTCATTTCTTCGACATCCGCGAACCCAGCGACCAGGATCGCATCAAGCGGCTGGATGAAGCCGAGGAATTCAAAGCCGACAGCCTGAAAAAGGAGCTTTCCGAAGTCCTGGAGCAGGTTTCCGCCGAGGAGGAAAAAGACGCCTTTCAGGCCGGCCGCGAAGTCGAGAAGTCGCCTTATTACCTGCTGGCGATCTACGGCCCCTATTTGGGCAAGCGCTATCAGGTCAATTTTGGTGAAACGCGCATCGGCCGTGATGGCCGGCTGAACGATATCGTCATCCGCGAGAACCGTAAAGGTGAGGTCGATCCCAGCATCTCCCGCCGCCACGCCACCATCACCTATCGCGACAGCAAATTCCACCTGAGCGACAAGCGCAGCAAGAGCCGCACGTATTTGAATCAAGACATGCTCAGCGAAACCGATGAATGGCTGATCACGCCCGGCGATGAGATCGAAATCGTGAGCGACCAGCAGAGCACGATTTTCCGCTTTGTCGCCGAAGGCAATTGGGATTTTTCCTATCCCCGGCGCGCCGGGGCCTGGTGGCTGCGCTACCGCTCGCTCGCCATGAATATCGGCGCCGGCGTGCTGACCACCATCGCGTTTGCACTCGCGGTGCTGGCCTGGCAGGCGCGCGCCGTGGTGACGCACACGCCCGACCCGCTGCAGGTGCAAAGCAAGATCTTCACCAAGATCGATCTGACCGACGTCGAAAAGAACACGGTCAGACTTTCGAAATCAGACACCCGCATTCCGCCCAAGCCGCTGCTGGCCGATATCAATGCCGACAAGTATGTCGATCTGGTGGTCACCAAAAGCAACGGCACGCTGGCGGCGATCGACGGCCGCAGCCGGCGCCGGCTCTGGCAATCGAGCGGGATCGTGCTGGATCACAGTTTTCCCGCCACCGCCGCGGACTTGAACGACGACGGCAATGACGATCTCGTGGCGCTGACCGCGGATGCGCATCTGGTGGCCATCGATGGCCTGCATGGCGCGGAGATTTGGACCAGCCCGTTCTTCGAATCCAAAATCATCGGGCCGCCGGTCGTCGGCCGCTTTGACCGCAACGACAGCCCGGATGTGGCGGTGATCAGCGCCGACGGCAAACTCGAAATCGGCTATTCCCGCATCTTCAAGCCGGAATGGGTGGAGGTGAAAATGGGATTGGTCTCGCAGGCGCCGCTGTCCACCGCGGATTTGAACAATGACGGCTGCGACGAAATTCTGATTGGCACCGATCGCGGGCTGGTGCTGATTTTCGACGGCGCCGAGCGCCGCCTCGCGGGCACGGTCGATGTCAATCTCAGCCTGAACAAACTCAAAGGCAGCTACAACGAAGACAATCAAATCCGCTATCCGGTGGGCGTCGCGGATCTCAACGGCGACCAGCGTCCCGATCTGGTGGTCGCCAGCATGCAGGGGAATCTGGTTACCATCGACATTTCGGAAAGAACCCCGGAAGGCAAGATCAAGGCGCGCGAGTTGTGGTGGAGCGCGTTGGCGCCCGCGGGCATGCCGGTGACCGAGTTCAATTACCCGTTCAGTTTGGGTGATGTGGACGGCGATGGCCGCAGCGACGTGGTAGTGGTGGGCGCGGACAGCTCGCTGCAGGCGTTTTCCGGTGCGGGCCGCGAAGGCCAGCAGCAACGCAGTCTGTGGCGCGTCAGCAGCGGCTCGATTCTGCATTTGCCTGCGCTGTTCGATTTCAACAAGGATCGCCACACCGACGTCGTCATTGTCGAACTTTTGGGGATCATCAAAATTCTCGACGGCCGCAACGGCGGCATCTTGTGGGAGGAGCACAAAGCGCTCAAGCATCCCGCGGACATGCCGCTGCTGGCCGATGCCGGCGCGAACAACACCATGGACATTCTGGTGCTCAACTATGACGGCACGGTGAATGATTTTCGCAGCAATCGCCGGGTGGCCGCGGGCACGATCGTCTGGGGCCAGCGCTACGCGGATGCCACCAATCGCGCCGCCGTCACCTACGTCGAGCGCACCACCGGCGCCTATGATGCCACGCTGATTTTCAGCGCCGGCGTGATCCTGCTGGCGAATCTCGGCAATTTCCTGCTGCGCCAGCGCCGGCGTAAATTTGCCAAAAGCTGAATCCCGAGGGAACGAGGCGTGTCATGGAAATATTGATGGCGGCAGCGACCGATCGCGGCACGGTGCGTGAGGGCAACGAGGATTTCTTCTTCTATTCCAAAAAGAAGAATCTGGTCATCGTGTGCGACGGCATGGGCGGCCACAAAGCCGGCGAAACCGCCAGCCGCATTGCCGGCGAAACCGTGCGCGACATTTTCCTCTATCCCGACCTCGCCGAAATCGCGCGGCTGGGGCAGGACATCACCGACCGCCTGCCCGTGCTCGCGCTGCGGCTGGTGCTGGGCGCGCGCCTGGCCAACCGCCGCCTTTTTCTGATGGCGGAGCAGGATCCAGCGCTGCGCGGCATGGGCACGACGCTCGCCGCCGTGGCCTTCTCCGATCATTCCGCCTGCGCCGTGCATGTCGGCGACAGCCGCATCTACCGCCTCACGCGCGAGAAGATCCAGCCGATCACTGAAGATCACAGTTGGATCAATGAACTGTTGCAGGACCGGGACATCAGCGCGGAGGAGGCCCATCATTTCCGCAAGAAGAACGTCCTGACCCGCGCGCTCGGCACCCATCTCTCGGTCAAGATCGATGTGCAGTGGTTTCCGCTCACTTCGAACACCACCTTTCTCCTCTGCACCGACGGCCTGCACAATGCGCTGCCCGAGCAGGAGATTCTGAAAGCGCTCGCGCCGCGCGAAGATACCGGTCTGCAGAAGAGCGTCGAGCAACTGGTGCAGCGCGCCAAAGAAACCAACGGCTCCGACAACATCACCGCGGCCGCGGCCCGCGTGAAGAAAGTGCCGAACAAAGCCTCGCCCTGGGGCGAAGCGAAAATGACCATTCCCAACGAGCCGGCCAAGCTGTTGCCGCTGGAAGACCGCTTCATCAAAAAACAATTTCGCCACGCCGAGGTGCCGGCGGCCTCACCGGAACGGAAACAGCGCTCGCCGCGGCGACTGCTGGTGGCGGGCGCGCTGGTGCTGGTTTTGGCCGCCTCCGGTTTTGGCGTCATGCGCTCGTTTCTCGGGCGTCAGGTCGAGGCCGATGCCGCAGCCGGGAATGCCGGTGAAACGCATGCCGGGCTGCTGCCGGCGAGTGATGCCAACACGCGCGAGGGCATCACCGTGGTGCAGCTCGACAGCAGCCTGCTCGATTTGCCCGCGCCCAGCGCGCCGGCGCGCACGGCACGGGCGGTGGCGTCGCAACGAGCCAGCGGTGCAGCAGATTCTCTGCAGGCCAGCGAACGCGAATCCAATCGCGCGCAGGCAGCAGCGCCGCCGCCCGCGGCAGGCACCGGGAGCGCGCGTAGTCCGCAAGCAGCAGGCACGGCCGAGGCCGGTGACGCAGCAAACGAACCGAATGCTTTTCCCAATCTCGTTGAGCGCAGAGAGGAAAACAGCGCCACCGCGCAGACCACCAGTCTGGTGCCGCAGGCCGGCGGCCGCATTTATTTGCCCGGCTTGAACCGGCCGCGCTACAACGGCGCCTTGCTGTTTGTCAATGAGGCCTTGATCGGGCCGGTGCGCCAGGTTGCCGATGTCGGATTCTTCCTCCGCCCCGGCCAGTATACCATTGCGATCAAAGACAGCCTGGGCCGCATCATGCACCAACGCGCAAACATTCGAGTGCTGGAGGGTGACGTCAAACCGCTGGAATTCAACCGGCAGAACTAAGGACACCTCGTTGCGCGTTCGCATTCACGATGACCAATTTACCCCAACAGGCCAATCGTCTCATTTCCATCCTCCAAACGCTCGCCGAGGCCTACTACAGCCGCGGCCAATATGCGGACGCTATCGAGAAATTCGAACAACTGCTGCAGGCCGGCGCCGAGTCGCCGGAGATCATCCACAAACTGGCCCTCGCCCATCTCGCGCGCCGCGATTATTCCCCTTCTGCCAAAGCCGCCTACGAGCGCGCCTTCGAGCTTTTTCCGCAGGAGGAAGAGCTGTGCCTGAAGCTCTGCCAGGTTTTGCTGGCGCAGCGCGCGCTCGACGGGTTCTCCTTTCGCGTTTATCAACGCGCGCTGGCCTTCCAACCTCCCTTTGAGAAAGACATCTATCAATCCTTCTTTCTCTATTTCCAAAGCCAGAATCAACTGCAGCACGCTTATGAAGCGCTCAAACAGGTCGTGCAATTGGAGCGCGGCCGGGACGCAGGCAATTTGTCGCGCCTGCAGAAGCTCGCCTGGCAACTCGGCCGCGAGAGCGAAGCGGAAACGCTGCTGGAGCGCCTCGAAGCCGTCAGCCCGCATACCGAAGTCATTCACCGCTTGCGCGGACTCACCGCCGCCTTTCGCATTCATCGCGAGCCCGAGGGCGTGGGGTATCCGCCGGCCGCGGCGCAGGTCATCAATCGCGCGCTGGCGGCCTATGGCAAATTGAACAGCGTGACGCTGGTGCGGGAATTTTGCCAGTTGCAATATGCCTTGCGCCTGGTCGAGTCGCGTTTGCTCGGCTGGCAGCCGGCCGTGCCGCTGCCGGCGGCCGCGCCGCTCGCCACCGCCGCAAGCACCGCGGAAGCCGGCGTGCCGCTCACTTCCGCTGGTTTGGCGGGAGAACTGTTTGCGCGACTGGCCTCGGATCTGGGAATGGATGCCTCCAGCCTGCATCTGCCCGGCGCCACGCTGCGCGCGATGGTGCTGCAGATCAGCAATCTCGAAAAGATCGCGCAGCAAACCAGCCCGCAACTGGCGGAAAACCTCGCCGGCCGCTTCTTGAATTTCTCCGCAAAATATCTCAGCAAAGCGGTGAATGCCGTGTGTTTCACGCTCAGCGACGGCATGATTGCCGTGGCCGGCGAATCCCTGCAACTGGCGCAGGCCACCGTGGAGCTGCTTCACAAGATCGAGAACTACAATTTCTCCGCTTCGCCTGCGAGCCGGCTGGCCGTGTCGATGGTGGTGCATGCCGTGCCGCCGGAGGCCGCTTCCGCCGCGCACGCACTTGCCGCGCTGCATCTCGCGCTCAATCTGGTGGCGGCGCAGCAAACCGGCGGCAGCCGCGAGCATGCGCCCGGCAGCCGCCTGCTGTTTGAGCGCAGCTTCTATGAACGGGAAATGAATGTGGAAACGGTGGCCGCGCGCCTGGGCGGGACTTATGTCTCCGAACTGCCGGGATTCCGTGTCGAGGCCTATGAAGCGGTGTGGTACAATCCGCTGGATTATGTGGAAGAAAAGCGCAGCTATCAGCTCGGAAAATTTCTGGTGGTCGAACGGCTGCGCCACAGCGGGTCTGCCGGCACCTATCGCGGCCGCGACCGCCAGTTGGAGCGGCGCGTCATCCTCAAGGCGCTCAGCCCGCAACGCAGCCTGCGCCTGGCGCAAAACCCGGCACAGCGCGAACACATGATCAAAGCGTTGCAGCGCCTCGGCCGCCTGGAACAACCCGGGCTGGCATTGCTCTACGATCTCGGCTATCAGGATGGCCTGTTTTATTATGTCCGGGAATATCTCGAAGGCTCTTCGCTCGGACAGAGCCTGGCAAACAAAGGCCGTTTTTCGCCCTTCGAGACTTCGGCGATCGGCATCAAAATCTGCCGGGTGTTGCAGCAAACGCACAAACAAAAAATCGTGCACGGCAATCTCAAGCCCGCCAACGTTTGGCTGATGGCCAACGGCGAGCTTAAGATCACCGACTTCTTCGTGCCGGAATTCATTGCAACGCCCGGCGCGGCGCAACGGCCGGCAGGCTTAGGCTGGCGCTATTGCGCGCCGGAATGGCTGTTGCACGGCACACTCACGCCGGCTGGTGACATTTATGCGATCGGGATGATTTTGTATGAACTGGTGGCGGGTGAGCCGCCCTTCGCCAAGCAGGAAGAGTTGGAAAGCCCGGCCGATATCCACAACCTGCCACCACCCGTGCTGACCGGCCTCCAGCCGGAGATCCCCGCGCTGCTCGCCAGCATCATCGAGCGTGCCGCTGACCGCTCGCTGCAACGCCGCTTCAAGAGCCTGGAGGAGTTGGAAGCCGCGCTGCAGGTCGCCCTCGAACAATCGCTGCCGAGCGATCAACCCGCCGCGCCAGCCGGTCCGGCCGCCTCCCTGTTTTCCTTCCGCCGCATGCTGAAATCGCGCAATGAATGAAGCCGGCCGCGCCGAGGCCGGTCGTCGCTTCAGTGAACCGACACGTTCTGCGGCGGCAGCGGCGACTTATCATCTGGTGACACGCCTGCAATCCAGCCCTCTTGCTCGCGTAAATCGATGAGATAAACATCCTGCGGACCGCCGAGCTTGCGCCAGTTGCTACTAAAGAGAAGGAATTTGCCGCTGCGGGAAATCACCGCATTGGGTTGGTCCCAATAGATGTTGTAGGAATAATCCCCCACCGAAAAGCGCTGGCTGCGGTGATGCGCGATGCGCCGCACATGGCGCGAGCCGTCGAGTTTCACGGCAAAAATCTCGTCATCGAAAGGGTGCACGTTTTCATCGGCAAGATGCTCGGGCGAGCTGTAGGTGCTGATGATCGCCCAGCCGGGCACGTCAAAGTTGCGGCAGGAAACCAGGCGGCTCAAGCCCCAGGCACAGCCGAGCAGATCGGTTTTCTCGCCGTTGTCGAGGCGGTATTTCTCGAGGTGCCGCAGACGGTCGGGATAGGTGGCTTCGGCATTGTCGGTCACGTAGACTTCCTGGCCCTCTTCATCATAGCCCAAGTCGGCGTGATCGCTGAAGGGGTAATAGGCAAAGGGCATGAGTTCGAGGTTCGGCGCGCGATAAACATCCAGGCCCTGCCACTGCCCGTCGCCGTGCGGGGCGCCCACCAAAACCACAAGATACTTTCCCGAGGGCGACGCGCTGACCCAATCCACCGTATGGCCGGTGGCGGCGATGGTCGCGCCCACCCGCTGCCGGCTGGCAAGATCGAATAGAAAAAACTCCTGCAAGCCGGTGGACCACGGCCAATTTTTGCCGGCCAATCCCACATAGCGGCCGTCGCGGCTGAAGTTGCCCTCATCGAAATCGGTGACAAACTGATATTCGGGGAAAGTGTGCACTAAACTGGTCTGTCCGCTGGCGAAATCGTGCACCATGATTTTGTTGGCATCAAACCAGTAGAGCCGATTGGGATCAGTGGGATGCCAGCGCGGTTGCGGATCGGTTTGCGTGTTTTTCACCGGCGCCCGCTGCAGATAGGCGCCGGCAATCGAGTAGACGTGCCATTCGCCGCCGCGGCGATAGATGAGAATCCGGGATTCATCGGCATTGAAGGGGTTGAGCTTGGCATAATAGCAGATGAAGCCGTCGCTGCCCTGTGCCGCGGCGTCGGTCAGCCGCATGATCGTGGTGCCGAACACGGGATCTCGATAGCGCGCACCCTTGGCCGGTTTGGCCAGTGCCGGCTCGGGTAGCGGATCATGCGAGCTGATCATGCCGGCGGCTTGCGGAAGCCCGCTTTGCGCCAGTGCTGCCCACGGGCATGCCAGCAACAAACTCCCCACCCACACACCCAATTCCTTTTTGAGAGAATGCCTCACAACAACACTCCTCGTCGTTGCGGTGATCTACAGCAAGAATGATAGTTTATGAAAGTCTGATTCGCGCCAACCGCGCCACCGCTCGTGCTGCGACGCGAACCGGGAGAAAGGCGCGCAGCATTCGTCATTCACCTGCCGGTTCGCCGTTCGCCGGCGCCACGCCGACCGGCAGTGGTTGCAGCCGGCAAGCGTGGCAGCGCCGCACGTTATCCATTTCTTGCGCCTCAGGCAAACAAATTTTGCTTAACAATCTGCCGGTTGCCGGAGCGCGGCGCGGCGTAAGGAAATTACAGCGCCGCAAGAATCCTGGCACGCTCTTCGCCAATCGGCGGTGCTGGCCGGTATTCTTACGGCATCCGTACCGCCACCCAACGTGGCAAGCCAGGGGGTAGGGTGGCGGCGCCAACTACTGCGTTGCTGCAGGATGACAACGCTCTGCTCACCTGTAATCCGATTCATTCATGCGCAAGCCGAATGCTGCGGAATCTTTGGTGGCTCTGATGGTGGGCGCAGGCATGGCTCTGCGCTTGATCAATCTTGGGCATCTCAACTTTTGGGGAGACGAATCCATCACTGCCCTGGCGGTGCAGGGCATCCTGGAGCACGGCTACCCGCAGTTTCCTTCGGGCATGATCTACTTTCGCGGCCTGCCCACGCTCTACCTGTGCGCCTTGTCTTCACTGATTTGGGGCGTGAATGAGTGGGCGTTGCGCCTGCCCAGCGTCCTGTTCAGCAGCGGCACGATCGTGCTCGTCTACCTGCTGGGCAAGCGCCTGTTCTCGATCCAGGCCGGTTTGCTCGCCGCCTTCCTTCTGACCTTTTCCTATTGGGATTTCGAGTTTGCGCGACATGCGCGGATGTACTCCGGCTTTGCCTTTGTGTTCCTGCTCACGCTCTATGCCATGTATCGCGGCGTGGTGGAAGGTGAGCGGTTCTGGTATCGTGCCAGTTTGGTGTGCGCGGCAATCGCAATCCTTTTCCACGAGTTGGGATTGACCCTGGCGCTGGTCTACTTCGCGCTGGGCATTCGTGCGGGCTGGCCGCAGCTCACCCGGCGGCGGCTGTTTGGCGCGGCGCTGGCGCTGATGGCATTGGCCGGATTGCATTTTTCCCTGGTGCAATACGGCTTTGCCATTCCCGGCAAGCTGCACGGCCAGCAGGAGGTTTTGTATCCCACCAACCTGGTCAGCTCGTTCCTGGACAAATTCTACGGCCTGCTGCCGCGCCAGGTGTTCCTGGATTTGTGGCCGATGGCGCTGCTGCTGCTCTTGTTGGTCATTTTGGCGAAGACGCGGCACATCGAGGCGAAGGTGATTTTTTCCGGGAGTTGGTTGCTGCCGGTAGCCGCCTTCCTTGCCGCTTATGGCCAGCATTTGACCCTGGCGCTGCTGCTCATCGCCATCTACTTGTTCTTCACCGGCAAGGGGCTGCACGGCCTGCGCGAGCCGGAGGTGAAACTGGCGCTCACGCTGATCGCCGTCATGTTCGGTTTTTGGATGATACATGACTGGCGCTTGGGACTGGAGGGCGGCATAACCGGAGCGGCAGAGCGGCTGCGCGCGCTGCTCAAACTGCAGCTCGGCTTGCCCAAACTTTATTTCGTGGGTTTCCTTTACACCTTCCCCAAGATGTCGCTGCTGGTCCTCGCTGGGCTGCTTTGGTTGTTTCATATCAATCGTATGCCGAACGGCACGGCCACCGCATACTTTGTCTGCCTGGCGTTTGTCGTGCCGATGCTTGCCACCGGCTACATCAAGACCAACTGGGTGGAATATCGCTTGAATTTCCATCTGAATCCGCTGTTCGTTTTGATCCATGCGTGCGTTTTTTGGGGCATATTCACCCATGTGCGCGGGATCTGGACCACAGCGGCACGCTGGCAGGCTGCGCTCTCCGGCATGCTGGCGGCGCTTGCGTTTGTCGCAGTCAGCGAGCAGATCTATCCGCCGCGCCTGGTCGAGGTGCTGGCGCGCACCTATGGCAGCCCGGTCGATCCCCGTTCCGCGCCCGGCTCGCATTTTCGCCTCATGCCGGATCACGCGCATGCGGGAGAATTCGTGCGGCGCAGCAAGCAGGAGGGTGACGTCATCATTGCGATGGATTGGCTGGCGCAAAGTCACTACCTCGGTCACATTGATTTCTGGCTGCGTTCCGACGCCTTCGTGCCGCAAACCTACCGCCTCAGCGGAAACTATTTCGACATCTACACCGGCACGCAGGTGGTTTCGAATCTCGCCGAACTGGAGCGCGTGATCACCGAATACTCGGGACGGCGCATTTGGATCATTACCGCCTCGCCTTACACCGAAGCCGAACTACACATCTCCTCCGAAATCATGGATTTCCTGCGCACCCGGCCGCAGCACGTGGTTTTTCAAGGCCGGGATGCCAAGTCGCTGGTCTACCTGTTTGCGCCGCCCTCCTGCCGCCCGGCCTACGCGCAAGAGCAACTCACCCAATCCGCCGGGCAGCCCTGTGCAGGTACGCAATTGCACTAGAATGCCGGTAACCAATTGACATCAAAGTGGCCGTTTGCGCGGAGGCACCGCCCGAAGTGCTGCGCTGCGCCCTTCACCTCAGTTCGTTCCCTGTGATGGCGGGGAGTCGCCAGGCTTCTTGCATGAAAGTTCAGGACTATGCTGCGAAATCTTGACCGAAGAACTGGAGCCGTTAAGGGGAGTCTGGTTGCACGTGTGTTGGGGCGGCAAACACCCGTGCCCAGCACGCCGGCGCCCCTCGCTGCGCTCGGCACGAACGCCAACGATTTGGCGCGCTCCTTCATGCTGCTTTCCCTCCATCCTTCGCTAAACCAGATCTACAAGCGCATAGTCCGAAGCGTGGACAGCCAAATACCACTCTTGTTGAGCGGCGAAGCCGGCACCGGCAAAGAAGTACTGGCACGCGTCATCCACAGCGCCGGCAGGTTTCGCCACACGCACTTCACCGTCATTCCCTGTGCGGTGGCGACGGAAGAAGAATTGGAGTTGGCGCTCTTCACTGCCGCCGATGCCACCGCAGGCATGGCTCACAGCCCCGCCGGCAATCAGGCTGCCGAGGCGGCGGTAACGCTGTTTTTGAAACATGTCGAAGCCAGCTCGCCCGCGCTGCAACAGCGACTGATCCGGCTGCTGCAGGAGAAGAGCGTGGTCCACCCGCTGACACGCGAAACCAGACGGTTGGCTCTGCGGGTGCTCGCCTCCTCGCGCAAGATTGTGGAACAGGAAGTGGCGGCCGGCAATTTTCGCCGGGATTTGTTTTACCGCCTAACCATCACCGCACACGTGTTGCCGCCGTTGCGCGAGCGCAAGGAAGACATTCCGCACTTCGTGCGCCATTTCGCGACGCGCTACGCCGCGCGCTTGAATGAGCCGGCGGCCACCTTCAGCGCGCCGGCGCTGGCCGCGCTGCAAGAATATGACTGGCCCGGCAATATTCGTGAATGCCAACGGGTGGTTTGGCAATCCTTGTGGCAACGCTCGCCCAAGATCCGGGTCATTGACAAAATCAAATGGGGGACGGTGGAAAATCCGGTGGTGGCACCGGACTTGGCAGAGGGGGCAGGCGCTGGGGGCAACGGCAACCTGCCGGGCGACAAACTTCTGCCGCCGGCGGCCTCGCCCGCAAGCAACGCGAGCCGCATTCAGGCGCACCAACCTCAATTCGTCTAAATCTCCGATTACGGGCGCTGCTTCATGCCGGCAGCGCTCTTGGCAGCTTCTCCACGCAAGGAGGCAGATAGAATGGATTTCGACAAACTCCAATTAAGGGAGCACTGGCACATCATCTACAAGCACCGCAAGACGGTGCTGTTGGCCATGGCGGCGCTGGTGCTTCCGCTGCTGGCGCTGCTGTTGTTGAGCAAGCCGCAGTACAATGCGTCCATTGCCCTGTCGGTCACAGATGATGCCGTCACCAGCCTGTTGAGCTCGGACATCGACGTCAGCCCCGACCTGACCGTCGGAAACTACATGGACATTCTCACCAGCCAGAGCTTCGTCGATCGCGTCACCCGCGCCGTCGCGCAAAACGTGCCGAATTCCGCCGGGGCCGCCAAGCTCAAAAAAGCCAACGGCGATTCCACTGCGATTGCCAAGGCGCACCGCGAGGCAATGATCTATCTGCTGGATCACATGCAAACCGATCATCGTGGCGGCAATGTCATTCGCGTCACTATCGAATCCGGCAATCCGGAAGAGGCCTACCAACTGGTGCGGACCATCGGCGAGGAATTTCGCCGGCAGCATCTCGAGACGATTCAGCAGCGCATCGATGCCCTGCATGCCTTCTACAGCGACCGGTTGCGCCAGACTTACCAGCGCGTGGTGGAAGCCGAGGAGCGGCTGGCCGGATACCAGCGCGCGCGCGGCATTGCCACCAAGACACGTGAATCCGACCGCATCAGCGAGCGCATCGAAGCCTTCGAAAATCAGATCGTGGATCTCATCAGCCAGCGCGAACTGCTCGCCGAACGGCGGCGCACGCTCGAACAGCAAATCGCCCAGCTCAAGGAAAAGGCACCGGCGCTGGCCACCATGGAATCCCAGATTCCCCGCATCGAAGAGCTGAAACGCCGGCTGCTCAACCTGCAAAGCCAGATGCTGGCGCAATCCGTGCTCTACACCGACAAGCATCCCAAAGTGCAAAGCTTGAAGCGCGACGTTGACGCGACGATTCATGAGCTGCGCGGCTTCGCCAGCGCCTCTTCCACCCCGGATTCGATCAAACCCACCGACCCCGCCATCATCTGGCATGATCTCTACGTCGAAAACCTGCTGGCGGAGGTGGAATACAACAACCTGGTCAGCAAAATCGCAACCCTGCAAAAACTGGCGAACGAGTATCGCAATCGCGTTTTCGAACAGCCGCCGGAAGAGCAACAGGAACTGCTGAAGCTGCAGCGCGAAGTGATCGTGGCGCAGGATGCGCATCAGGCCATGCTGCGCACCAATGAGAAGATCCAAAGCCTGGAAGCGGAGAAGGCGCTCAACGTCAGCATCATCGAACCGGCGCAGCGGCCGCTGAAACCGGTGCCGCGGCGACGGCCCTTCAAGATGATCATGGGCGCGATCATCAGCGTGATTTTGGGGGTGGGCCTGGCCTACTTGCGCGAGGCCATCGACCGTTCGGTGAAGACGCCGGAGGAAATCGAAAAGAAGCTGGGCTTGTCGGTGCTGGGCTACGTCGTGGATGCCAGCACTTCGCGCAGCACCAGCACCAATCTCGCCGACAAGCTGGTGCTGCTGGAGGAGCCCGGCTCGGAGCTCGCCGAGAATTTCCGCGCCCTGCGCGTCAACACGGATTTGGCGCTGGCAGAATGCAAAAACGGCCAGATCGTGATGGTGACCAGCCCGGGCGTGGGCGAAGGCAAATCCACCATTGCCGCCAACCTGGCGGCGAGCTACACGCTCTTCGGCAAACGCACGCTGCTGCTCGATACCGACTTGCATCATCCCACCATGCACCTGCGCCTGGGGGTGCAGCACGATGCCGGTTTGTCGAACTGGCTGGCCGGCGAGATCCGGCCGGAAAACATGCGCAACAGCGTGACGCTGAACGGCTCGGCGCTGGACTTCATCACCACCGGCACACGCCAGGTCACTTTCCAAAAGCTGTCGATCAGCTCCAAGATGCAGTCACTGTTCGTCTCCTTGCGCGAGCAGTATGATGTCATCATCATCGATGCGCCGCCGATCATCCCGGTTTCCGATCCGCTGCTGCTGGTCTCCGATGTCGATTTGATTCTGCTCACGCTGGAATCCGGCCGAACGCCGATGGAAGCGGCAAGGCAGGCGGTGACCCTGCTGCGCCGCGCCAAGGCCCAGGCGCTCGGCGTCGTGCTCAACCGTCTGCGCCTGGAAGAACAGTACGGCCCGGATCGCTATCAACCTTCTTATCTGCTGGGCCGTCGCGCACTGCTGCCGGAAAGGGCAGGAACGAGCGCATCATGAGCGCGCGGCAACGACAAGATCAGCTCAGCCGGTACTATCCGATGGTGGTGGTGCTCGCTTCTGTGCTCGTGGCCTTGCTGGTGGCGCAGTTTTCCGCGGGCATTGCTGCCGGCCTGGTGCTCGGCGGCATCCTCGCCGTGCTGGGCCTGGTGCATTACGAAGTACTGGTGCACGGGCTGATCGTGCTCCTGCCGCTGCAGTCCTCCCTGCCCTACAGCTATCAGGCTTTGCAGACCTTCAATCCGTTCAATGCCCTGGCAGCGGTGATGTTCGGCACCTGGTTCGTCAACGCCATGTTGCAGCGCCGGCGCCTGCTGCACGGCAGCGTGATGAATCTGGCGCTGCTGCTGTTCTGTCTGCTGTGTTTGGCTGCGCTCTTGAAAACCGCGAACGCGGCAGGCAGCGCTTACATGGCAGAGCAGTTCAACCCGCTCAAGCGCTGGCTCAGCCCCATGCTGCTCTTTTTCCCGATCGCCAATGCCGGCTTCAGCCGCCCGGCCCTCAAACGGCTGGTGACCACGGCGGTGGTGATGTGCGGCGTGGTGACCTTGTGGACCGTCAAGGATCTCGTTGCGCTGGGGTGGGCGCAAATCTCCGAGGAAAACCGCATCGGCGGGCCGTTCGGCTTCGGCGGTGAAAATGATTTGGCCGCCTTCTTCGTCTACTACCCGGTGCTGGCGCTCACCATTGGCTTGAGCCAAACGCGCCTCGAGCGGCGTGTTCTCCTGCTCGGTCTGTTCGGCCTGGCGATGATTTGTTTGCTGCTGCTGCTCTCGCGCGGTGCTTATCTCGGCATGCTGGTGGTGCTGGCGTTCATCGCGCTGGTGCGCCACCGCTGGATGATTCCGCCGCTGGTGCTGGCCGTGATGTTCTATCAGCTCTGGGCGCCGGGGACGGTGCAGGAGCGCATGGAAAGCACGCAATTGCAGACCGCCAACGAGTCGGTCGGCGGCCGGGTGCCGGCGCCGTACGAGTCGGAACGCAATCTCGAGACCAGTTCCGCCTTGCGCTGGCGCATCTGGCGCGGCGCGGTACGCATCATCGAGAGCCATCCGGTCACCGGCACCGGCTACAACACGTTCAGCATGGCGATTCCGGCCTACGCCAACATCGAGCGCAACATGGATGCCCACAACATGTTCTTGCGCGTGGGCGCGGAGATGGGCGTGTTCGGGTTGCTCAGCTTCCTGCTGATTCTGTTCGTGCCGTTTGCAACGATGCAACGCATCTATCGCACCACGGCCGACGGATTCATGCGCGGCTGGATGCTGGGCGGCATGGCAAGCATACTTGGCATTGTCGTGGTCAACATTTTCGGCTCCCGCTTTGTTCGGGAGGAGTTGGTGGGACTGCATTGGGTTCTGGTGTCCCTCACCTATGCTTATGTCTATCTGCGCCGGCGGCGGCTGGCGCAGCGGTCGCCCGCCGGTGCGCCGGTTCTCCTACCGGTGACCGAGGCGGCTGCCGGCCGTCACGCCTCGGCTTCCTTGTTGCCCGATCGCAGATAATGGCCGCACCGGTTGCAATTGTCTATTTGACCGATAAGCTCACACACGGCGGCACCCCGCTGCAAGTCGTGGAGCTGGCGCTGCACCTCGACCGCCGGCAATTCCAGCCGCATGTGATCGTGCTCTCGCAAGTCGACCAGGTCTTGCGCGAGCGCCTGCAACACGCCGGCATCAGCGTGAACGTGATCGGGCAGGCGAATTGGGTGCAGCCCGGCGCGGTCGCGGCCGCCGGCAGGTTGTACCGCTGCCTGCGCCACATTCGCCCGCGAATTCTGCACGCGTTTTTGGCAACCGGCAACGTGCTGGGTGCGCTGTTGGGCAAACTCGCCGGCGTGCCGGTGATCATCACCAGCCATCGCGACCTCGGCGGGTTCGACGGCGTGCACATCGTCCGGCTGAACGATTGGATCGACCGCCACCTCGCCACCACCGTCACGGCCAATTCTCGCGCAGTGCGCGCTGCCGTGGCGCGCCGTTCCGGCAGGCAGGCGGAGGCGATTTCCCTGCTCTACAACGGTATTGACGCCGACCGCATCGCCGGCGCCGCCGACCGGACCGCCAAGCGCCGCGAGCTGGGCTTGCCGCCGCAGGCGCTCGTCATCGGCGTCATCGCCAACTTCCGCGCCGCCAAGGGGCACCGGTATTTGTTGCAGGCCTTTGCGCTCATCGCCGGCCGTTTCCCCGACGCTCTGCTCGTGCTGTGCGGCCAGGAAGCGCAAGCCGGACAATTGCGCGAACTGCAGGGCTTGGTGGCGGCCTCCGGCCTCAGCGGCCGCGTGCGGTTCCTGGGACCGCGCCGCGACATCGACGAGGTGTTGCACACTCTGGATGTTTTGGTTTCGCCTTCGCTGTCCGAAGGCTTTTCAAATGCGATATTGGAGGCGATGGCCGCCGGTTTGCCGGTCATTGCCACGCGCGTGGGCGGGAGCACCGAACAGGTGGCGGACGGGATCACCGGCTTGTTGGTGGCGCCGGCCCAGGTCACGGAGCTGCAACAGGCGTTGCTCACGCTGTTGGACTCTCCCGCGCTGCGGGCCAGGATGGGCGAGGCGGCGCGCGCACGCGTACAGGAATGTTTCAGTGTCGAGGTCATGGCGGACAACCATGCCCGGCTTTACCATGATCTTTTGCGTGTGAAGGTTTGATTCGATTACATGACCCATTCATTAGGACGATTTCTACGCCACTCCTCCCACTACTCCATCGGTGAGATTCTCATTCTGCTCTCGACTCTGGTGTCGTTTCCGGTCACCACCCGCATCTTCGCCGTACACGAATACGGCCTGATGAATCTCATCTCGAATGCACTGCTCGTGCTGGTGGCATGCGCCAAATGCGGCCTGCAAAACAGCGTTGTCCGCTACTATGATGAATATGCCGAGCACAAGCAGCCGCACAGCGTGCAGACCTTCATCTCCTCGCTGCTGCTCGGCGGCCTGGCGGCGGCGGCGGCCTTCACCGCGTTGTGGATCGTGGCGACCACGAGCTTTTCGGAGTTCTGGTTCGGCGAAAGCGTTTTGCCCAGCCTGCTGTTGCTGAGCAGCGGCTTGATCTTTTTGCGCGCCGGCGAAAGCCTGCTGCTCGCCTTCCTGCGCGCGGAACAGCAGACCATTCTCTTCAACGGCTATCGCGTGATCGCGAAATATGTCACGCTCGCCGCGATCTTGGGCACGCTGTTCTTCATTGCGCGCACGCTCAGCGGCTTCTACAGCGCGCAGTTGTTCGCCATGAGTCTGGCGTTTTCGACCCTGCTGGCGTTGCGCTTGCGCAAGACGCCGCTGCACTGGCGGGATTTTTCCGCCACAGTGTTTTGGCAGGCACTGGTCTACGGTTTCCCGCTCATCGGCTTCGAGTTCTTTTCCATGCTGCTGGCTTACATCGACCGCTACCTGATTCACTTTTTCCTCGACGCCACCGCGGTGGGCCTGTACAGCGCCTCCTACAATCTGGCCGATTATCTCAAAGACATCGTGGTGCTGCCGTTTGCCAGCGCCATCATGCCGGTGTACATGCAAACCTGGGCCAAAAAAGGCAAGGAAGAGACCCGCAAGTTTTTGCAGAGCGCATTGCGCACTTATGCGCTGTTCGCCGCCCCGCTGATTTTCGGCTGCGCCGCGGTCGGCAACAACTTCATCCGCGTGGTGGCCTCGGAAAAATTCGTCGCCGGCAGCGCCATCATTCCGTGGACCATCGTCGGCCTGATGATCAACGGCGCTCTGCCCATTCTCGCCGCCAGCCACTACATCCAGAAGAAAACCCGGCGGCTGGTCGGCATCCTCACCGGCGCGATGCTGGTGAACCTGCTCGCCAACTGGCTGCTCATTCCGCGGCTCGAGATTCTCGGCGCGGCCATCGCCAAACTGGTGAGTTATCTCTTCATGGCGGTCGTGGTGACCCTCTACACCAAGCGCTTCCTCGGGCTGCAGGTGCCCTGGGTGGCGGTGGGCAAATATCTAACTGCGGGTGCCCTCATGTATCTGGCGGTGGCCAGCGTGCATATCTCGACGCCGTTGGTCGATCTCATGGCGGAAACCGCGGTGGGCGCTATTGTTTACTTCGCGGTGGTGGTGACCATCGATGCCGTCTTTCGCGAGAATCTCAAAACGTACGTGCGCCGGCGCCTCGAGCTGTTGCGGCGCGGCTGAGCCAGCGTTTTCGGTGAATGCAATGACCAGCACCAGCAAGCAGCGAATCGCCTTTCTGCTCTCCCAGTTTCCCTGTTTCGATGAAACGTTCATTCTGCGTGAGATGACGGCGGTGGCGGCCGCCGGCTTGGTGTTCGACATTTACTCGATCAAAAAATCACGGCAACGCGTGCGCCATCCGCAAGCCGAAGCGCTGATGCCCCATGTCATTCACCGACCCTTCCTGCTGTCCTGGGAGTTGTGGCTGGCCCAGCTTTACTTTATGGCGCGCCATCCGGCGCGTTATGTCCGCACGCTGTTGCGGCTGTGCTGGGACAGCCGCCAACGGCCCAAAACATTGCTGAAGAACCTGCTGCTCTTTCCCCAGTCGGTCTGCTACGCCCGCCTCGCGCAGCGCCGTGGGGTCACCCTGGTGCATGGCTTTTGGGCAACGTTTCCGGCAACGGCAGCGTGGATCATTCACCGCCTGACCGGCTTGCGCTACAGCTTTTCCGCGCATGCGCATGACATCTACGAAGACGACACCCTGCTGGTCAACAAGCTGCGCGCCACCGATTTCGTGATGACCTGCACCGCCTACAACCAGGTGCATCTCACCCAGCTCGCGCCGGAAAAGGGCGGGGACATCAAACTCGTCTATCACGGCCACGATCTCGCCGCATTTCGCGAAGATGCCCAGAACAAAGACGCCCCGGCGGAATTTCTGCGCATCCTTTCCATCGGCACCTTCTACCGCACCAAGGGCTTCGATACGCTCATCGAAGCTTGCGCGGTGTTGAAACGGGAAGGCGTGCCCTTGCAATGCCGGATCGTGGGAGAAGGTCCGGAGAAGGCGCGGCTGCAAGCCCTGATTCGCAGCCGCGGACTGGAGCAGGAGGTCACGCTCCCCGGCTATCTTTCGCAGGAAGCGCTGCGTTCGCTGCGGCGCTGGGCGGATGTTTTCATCCTGCTGCCGCGGCCTTATCTGCATTGGGGCATTCCCAACGTTTACATCGAAGCGCTGGCCAGCGCCGTGGCGGTGATCGCCACGCCGCTGAATGCGATCGGCGAATTGATCGAACCCGGCCGCACCGGCTTGATCGTTGCCGCCGACGATCCCACCGCCGCGGCTGCCGCGCTGACCCGTCTCTTTCGAGACGCGGAGCTGCGGCGCAATTTGGCGGCCGCCGGCCAGCAGCGCGTACGACAATTGTTCGACGAGCGCATCAACTCCCGGCGCGTGGTCGAGCTTTTCATGGAAAGATTGCAGCACGAGCGCAACCACCGGCCGCGCCGTGTCGCGCAGGCACCGCCGGTGACCTAGTGGTCTGCTGCCTCCATTCTTGGAACCGGTCCTACGATATGTCGCGCCGGCGAATCTTGTGGAATATGCGGGTCGGCGCGGTCGCCGGCCGAAATGTTCATGGCAAACTCGAGAACAAAAACCTCCTCTTCTTTGCCTCTCAGCGTCCTGCACCTCATCGAAGACCTGGATCAAGGCGGGGCTGAGAAAGTGCTGGTCAATCTCGTTTCCGGTTTGAATCGCGGGAGATTCTCGCCGCTGGTATGTTGTCTGCGGCACCAGGGCGTGCTGGCCGCGGAACTGGAGGCACGCCGCATTCCGGTGGTGGCTTTGCACAAAAAAGCCGGCATCGACCTGGGGCTGCTCGGCCGTTTGCAGCAGCTCCTGCGCACCCACCGCGTTGCAGTCGTTCATTCTCATGTTTTCACCGCCAACTTGTGGGGCCGATTGGCGAGTCTGCTGGCCGGTGTGCCGGTGCGCATTTCGCACGAGCATTCGACTTTTACCGTTGATGACCGGCTGCGCCGCCGCATCGAGCGCTTGCTGGCGCCGCACACCAGCCGCATCATTGCGGTTTCAGAACAACTGCGCGGCCGATTGCTGCGCGAGTGCCGGCTGCCCGCGGAAAAAGTTGTTACCATTCACAACGGCCTGCGCCTGCCGCTCACCCGCAACCAGCCGCGCCAAACGGAGCTGGTGCGCGAGCTTGGCCTCGAGCGCTTCAGCCACCTGATTGGCGCGGTGGGCCGGCTGGAACCGCGCAAGAACTTTCCGCTGCTGCTGCAGGCGATGGCGATCGTGCTGCAGGAATTTCCCCAAGCCGGCTTGTTGCTGGTGGGCGCAGGGCCGGAGTCGGAACGATTGCAGCAGGAGGCGGCAAGGTTGGGATTGCGCGAGCAGGTTGTCTTCGCCGGGCAGCGCAACCAGGCGCATGAGCTGTTGCCTCTGCTGGCGGCGTTCTGCCTGCCTTCGCAAACCGAGGGAATTTCCATGGCGATTTTGGAGGCCATGGCCGTCGGCGTGCCGGTGGTGGCCACGGCGGTCGGCGGTAATCCGGAAATTATTCCAGAGCCGCGCCATGGCTTGTTGGTGCCGGCCGGCGAGGTGAATGCCCTCGCGGCAGCGCTTCTGGAGACTTTGCGCGATCGCACCGCGGCGCAATCACGAGTGCAAGCCGCGCAGAAATTCGTGCAGCAACATTTCACCGAAGCGGCCATGATTCGCAACGTGGAACAACTCTATGTCGAGGCGGTGGCGGCACGGCGTCGATGAAGCTACAGTCCCGGCGCCGCACTTGATCCTGCCAATCCTGCTCATGCCGTCGATTGCCATCGCGGTGCAGGCGGGCTGCAGCGGGAAGGAATCACGCCCAAGCGTCACAAGTTCGCGACAAACGCGCGAAGCTAGCCGACCAGGCCGGTAAATTTACTGAATAGCTGTCCGTATCCAGCATGGTTTTGATGTATCATAACATATCGGCAGGCCGGGGAAAAGTAGCATTTCGTGAATGGCAACCGGCCTATGACGTTGCCGCGTCAGAGTTCCAGGCGCATCTCGAACTTCTGGCGCAATGGCGCCGGCCGGCACATCTCACCTTCGATGACGGCTACCGCAGCCTGCTGGACTGGGCGGAGAAACTGCAGCAGCTCCGGCTGGCAGCAACCTGCTTCGTCACGACCGCGGCCATCGGACAAGCGGGGATGCTGCACGCGGCAGAGATTCGTGCCCTGGCGCAGGCGGGCATTCACATCGGCAGCCATTCCCATTCTCATCGGTTTTTGGAGGGCCTGACGCCCGCTGCGCTGCATGACGAGATTTTGATGCCCAAGAAAATTCTGGAAGACTTGCTCGGCCGGGAAGTGGTGAGCATGTCCCTGCCTGGCGGCCGCTATGATCGCGCCACTTTGCGCTTTGCGGCTGCCAGCGGCTATCGGCAGATCTTCACCTCGATTCCGGGCCGGCCTCCGAAGAAAAACGCAGCGCTGGCGTTGGTGCCGCGCTGGGTCATCACCGCTGCCACTTCCCGGCAGGAATTCGAAAACATCGTGCGCGGCGAGGGCTGGCACGTGCTCAAACAACGCAGCCGCTATTTCGCGGGTAGATTCGGCAAGCGCTTCCTGGGCAATCACAACTATCACCGCCTCTGGAGCAAGCTGCACCACCTAAAAACCTCATCCCTAGCTGAAAGGGACCAACCATGAAACGACACCTCCTTTTTCTTGTTCTGGTGCTCTCCGCGGCGGCTGCCGGCGCTTTCGCCCAAACTGCCGCCCCGGAAGCGCAAATGGCCGAGCCGTTGAACAAAGCGGCGTATCGCGTCGGGCCGGGCGATGTGCTGCAAATCAGCGCCGGGCCTGCTGCCCTGCGCCAGGAGAGCTTTGCGCGCGCCGAACCTGTCGGCCCGGACGGCCGCATCTCCTTCGATCTCGTCGGCAGTGTGTTCGTCGAAAACAAGACCGCCGACGAAATCGACGCCGAGATGACCCGGCTGCTGAGCGAATACATCATCGATGTGGAAGTGACCGTGGTGATCGCCTCCTATCAAGCCCGGCGAGTGTTCGTGCTCGGCGAAGTGGGCCAGCCGGGGCAATACGTGCTGAGCAAGAACATGTCGATCATGGATGCCCTGACGCTGGCCGGCACGCCCACCGTCCGGGCGAGTCGCGCCAAGATCAAGCTCATTCGCAGCAGCTCGACGGCCAGCAAACCCGCCATCATCAAAGTCGATTTGAACAAGATCACCAAGAAGGGGGAATTGGAGCGCGACCTGGCGCTGGCGGACGGTGACATCATCGTCGTGCCGCCCGATAACCTCTCGAAAGTCGGCTACTTTTTGGACAAAGTGCTGCGGCCGCTGCAACCGCTGTTCTACATCGGCGTGATCACCGGCTTCATCAACTCAGTCTTCTAGCGCGCGGACGCTGCGGCTGCCAAACGGACGGTGGCCGGGATATGAAAGTGCTTTGGCAAACAACATATTCTGGTACCGTCTATGGCTCTGTTCTGGCAAGCCGTGGTCTGGCTGTGCATTGGCATGCTGGGCTACACGTATCTGGGCTACCCCCTGTTGATGTATCTCCTGGCGAAGCTGCGCCGCTTGCGACAGCAGCCCGCGCCGGCGGCCGCGCCGGACACCAATCACCAGGACTGGCCGTTCGTCAGCTTTCTGATTCCGGCGCACAATGAGCAGAGCGTCATCCGGCAAAAGGTCGAGAATACGCTCAATCTCGATTATCCCAAAGACCGTCTGCGCATCACCGTGGTTTCGGACGGCTCGACCGATCAAACCAATGACATGCTCGCCAGCTACGGTGAAAACGAGATTCAATACATTCCCCTGCCCAAACGCCAGGGCAAGACCACGGTGTTGAACCAGACCATTCCCACGCTGCCCGGCGAAATCATCGCGCTCTCCGATGCCTCCGGCCTGCTGCAGCCCGATGCGCTCAAAAAGCTCGTGCGGCATTTCGGCAATCCCCAGGTGGGTTGCGTCTCCGGCGTGTACATGTTCGAGACGGAAGATGACTCTCTGCGCAGCATGACCGAGCGGCTTTACTGGCAGTATGAGACTTTTCTCAAGAAGTATGAAAGCCAGGTCCACTCCGTGATCGGCGCGCACGGCGCGCTTTATGCCTTTCGCCGCGCGCTCTTCCTGCCGCTGGATCAAAAAGCCATCAATGACGATTTCATCGTGCCGATGCAGATCATCCGCCAGGGCTATCGCGTGCTCTACGAGCCGGACGCGGTGGTGATCGAGCGCGAATCCACCAATCTCAACGGCGAATTCCAGCGCCGTATCCGCATCAACGTCGGCAATTTTCAGATGATCTACGTGCTGCGCAGCCTGCTCAACCCGCGGCGCGGCCGCGTGGCTCTGCAGTTCATCTCGCACAAGGTGCTGCGCACCATCAGTCCGGCTTTCATTCTGCTGCTGCCGGTCGCCTGCCTGCTGGCGGAGGCGCCGCTCTACCGCTTCATGCTCGAGTTGCAGGCGGCGTTCTATCTGATCGGCGTGCTCGGCTATTTGCAGGAATTCTTCGGCCTGCGCATCAGCTATCTGTACATGCCGTTCTATTTCCTAATGGGTAACGTGGCTGCGGTTTTCGGCTTCGTGCGCTTCATTTTGAGGAAACAGTCGATCCTGTGGCGGCGGGTGTAGCGCTTCATTGCTCACTCGGCCGGCACCATTTTCGCTCGCGGCCCTCACTCCCATGCTGTGCGCGCGCGGGCAACTGAGGTTGCATTCGTGGTCGATTCCCGGTGCCAGAGAACTCCCCTGGCCGCCGATTTCAGGAGTTCAGCACTTGTTGCGCCGCGCTCGACTGATTTCACCCGCGAATTACCAGGTTGTAATGCCGTACCAGTGCGAGGCAGCTTATGACTTGCTCCGGCGCACCGAATGGCCATGCTTCTCGCCGCCAAAGTCTCTGATTTGATTCTGGTTCCGGTTCCTGCCTGGAAAACCCCTCTGCCCTGCTTTTGTTCTCCGCTCCGGGCATTGTTTTTGCCCAAGATGAGCTAACCGCGGTCGTCTGCCGCTTTGAAAACAAACTTTAACATTTGACCGTTGACATCACAGAAAGAAGTTTGGCTGTGTCTCGCTATCATCACTTTTTCCAGGGGTTGGCGAAAGCGCTCGCGCCCGTGCTGATTGCCGGCGCGCTGGCATGCAAGAGCGACGCCGCTGACGAAAAGCGCAATCAGCCGGCGCCGCAGCAGTCCACGCTGACGCGCTACACGCCGCCGCCCAACAGCCCGCTGGGCCGCAAGGTGCATCCGCGGCTTTACCTCACGGCCGAAGACCTGCCCAAATTGCGGCAGCGCTTGAAAACGGTGCATCGCAGCAGCTTCCAGACGTTCGTGCAGGTGATGGACGCCAACTTCAACGAAGCAATGGAAAAGAAGGAAGGCGGCAGCCTGTTCATTGACATCAAGAACTATGCGTTTCTCTATTTGATCGATCCCGGCCAGTTGCCGGAGTTCACGTTTGGCCACACGCGCGAGCAATACGGCCGCCAGGCAATCGCCCTGGCCATGCTCGCCAAATCCAGCATGCGCGGCGACAAGCATGTCTCTTCGATTCTGCAAAGCCCGGAAGGCGGCTATCACAATCTGGCCCTGGCCGTGGCTTATGATTGGACCTTTCCCCTGCTGACGCCGGAAGAGAAGCGCAGCCTGGCCGAGGGCTTGATCCGGCTCTATGAAATCCGCGACAAGGATGCCAATCCCGGCGCTTATCAGAAACTGTCGAATCAGGTGACCGGCTACATTCATCACGGCAGCGCCGGCGCGCTGGCGTTGTGGGGTGATGATCTCGGCCCGGACTTCAATGCCAAGAGCGACGAGATGCTGCAGTTCTTCAACGCCGTCTTTCTCGAGCGCACGCTGACGTCCGGCGATAAAATCTTTCAAGGGCCGGGCTGGAGTGAAGGCGCGAGCTACTATCTCATGGGGCTGACCAACATCAGCTTTCTCACCGGCGCGGCAGCCAGCGCGCTCGGACAGAACTTGTTTCTGAACACCGAGTTTTTGCGCTACAACGTGCTTTACATTTTTTATAACATTCTGCCGCTCAAGCTGCAGGGCAGCTACTACCTCTCGCGTCACGATACCAACAGTTTGCAAAAAGCGGATGATTTCGGCGGCTTGGCGGCAATTTCCGCGGGCGCGCTTGCCGAGGCCGATCCCCGCATGGCCGGCTTGGCCAAATGGCTGATCACCGCCTCGGGTTTGATTCGTTCGGGCGAGGAAGGCACGCGGCGCGGCGGCTTCAGCGATCCGCGCTTTCATTATCTCTTCTTCAAGTTCATTTGGGACAGCGAAAGCGTGACGCCGCTGCCGCCCCAAGCCCTCAACCTGCCGCTCACCTGCCAGCTCGGCTTGGGCCAGGTGGTGATGAAGTCTTCGTTCGATCCGGAGCAGTCCACGCACCTCGTTTTTTGGGCACCGCAATATTGGTATGCCCCGCACGCCCATCTCGATCTGTCGAGCTTCACCATCTACAAGCACGGCAGTCTCGCGCTCGATTCCGGCAACGGCAAGAACTACAAAGACATGCCGCGCGGCAAAAGCTTCCGCCAGCCGATCTTTCACAACATTCTCGGGCTGTATCATCCCGAGGAAAAAAGCGACACCGGCTTCAACTTCATGAACTTTGGCTTTCGTGAAGACCGCACCGCGGACGACTGGCGCGATGAATCCTTCCAGCCGGGCGGCAACAGCGTGGTGGGCAAGATCGTTGCCCTGGAAAGCGGCAGCGATTTCGATTTCATCGACTACGACTATTCTCCCGCCTACACCAACGCCAAACGCAGCAAGGCGGGATTTGCCAACCGCCGCTTCGTCTATCTGCGCGGGCCGGAGAACCGCGAGTTTGTCATCGTGCACGATCTGGTGAAATCAGGATTGGAAAAGCGCTTCCTGCTGCATACGGCTTTCGAGCCGGCGATTGCGGGCGATGAGATCACCGTGACCAACAACTTCGACGTGGCGCACGGCAAGATGCTGGTGAAATCGCTGTTGCCGGCGCAGAAGGAAATCCTGAAAATCGGCGGGCCCGGCAACTGGTTTGTCGATGCCGACTGGCGGCCGTTGCAATCCCGCGGGCCATATGTCGATTGGGGCGCTTACTGGGTGGGCAGTTACCGGTTCGAGATCCGTTCGCCGGAGAATGAATTCTTAACTGTGATGCAGATCGGCGATTCACGCACGCTGAGCGCCATGGCGCCGGTGGAAAAAATCGAATCCGCCACTTGCTCGGGCGTGCTGGTGGAAGGCCAGCGCCTGGTGCTTTTCAACAAACAGCCCGGCATGCAGAGCAGCGCGAATTTCGAGGTGCAAGCCGCGCGGCCGATCACGCTGATCATCACCGGTGTGACGCCCGACACCCTGCTCAAGATCAAAAAGAACGGCGCGGTCTATCTCAACGTCAAATCCAGCGCCGGTGGCGTGTTGAATTTCAAGGACAATCCCGGTGGGGCCGCGCAATACGAAGTTACGCAGTAGTGCCTCACCGGCGTCATTCGAATGATCCATTTTACTCAGGACTGGAGTAAACCATGTTGAATATCGGAGGCCGTCATTTCTACGGGCCTTATTCCTTCGATGAGTGGGTGCCGCCGGCGGAAGGCGGCATTTATGCGATTCTCACCGGCACCGGGTTGATGATCGACAGTGAAGAGCTGTTGTACCTGGGCCTTTCCCGCAGTTTTGCCGACGGCCGGATCGGACGTTACCACTACGCCTATCGTTCCTGGATTGCGCATTCCGAGCCGAAAGGCAATCTCTACATCGCCCTCCATCCCATGCCCTATGCCAGCGAATTGCAGCTTGCACTTGAGGAAGAAAAGCTGGTGAAACTCTTGAATCCTCTGTGCAATCAACTGCATTCGCCGGTGATGCGGACGCTGTTCCGCTGACCGGCGGGCCCTCGGCGCAGCACACCGCGGGACAACACGCGCGGGCACGCCGTTGCGGCGTTGCGGGCAAGCCCATGCCGAGGCCGCGACTGTCCCGTTCATTTGAATCACGCGAGGAGATGACATGTTTGGGAAGAACAGGAAGTTTTTCCTGCACCTGCCGCTGCGCTTGCGGCCGTGGACCGGCGTTGTTCTCGCCGGCGTCTTGGCAGTGCTGGCGCACACGAGTTTGTGGTCGGCCACGCGCATCGTAAAACCGGGCGAGAGCATCAATGCCAAACTGGCGGGCATGCAGCCGGGCGATACGCTGTTGGTGCGCGGCGGCACCTACAACGAAGCGATTACGCTGCCGGTGAGCGGCACCGCCAGCCAGCGCCTCGTCCTGCGCGGCTATCCCGGCGAGAAGCCGGTGATTGCCACGGCCGGCACGATGCTGAGCGCTAGCAAGTCCTACTGGCTGATCCGCGATTTGGTATTCGATCATCAGGGCGATGCTTCCGATGCCATCAAGATCAGCGGCAGTTTCATCACGCTGCGCAATTGTGAGCTGCGCAACGGCAAGCGCGACGGCATCGAAGGCGGAGGCAGCAGCAGTGACGTGACCATCGAAAACTGCGTGATTCGCGACTTCGTCTGGCAGGCGGGCAGCGATGCCCACGGCATCGTGCTGAATCCCGGCGCCCGGCGCTGGCGCATCCTCAACAACACCATCTACAACTGCGGCGGCGACGGCATTCAACTCTATGCCGATGACAAAACCGAGATCGCCAACTACTCCAAAGACATCACCATTTCCGGCAACCTCTTCTACACCACACTCGGCAGCAACAGCGAAAATGCACTCGACTTCAAGGGCGTTGACGGCTGCGTGGTGGAGGCCAATGAGATGTATGGTTTCGAAAACAAGGCCTGGGTCACGCAGAAGGGCTGCCGCAACATCACTGCCTCGAACAACTTCATTCACGACAGCCAGCGCGGCATGGAATTCCGCGGCGAGGGCGGCAAATCGCAGACGAACATCCGGCTGCTGCGCAACGTGCTGTACAACATCCGGCAGTATTACGCCATCAAGTTTGACGACGTCGCCAACGTCGAGATTCTGCACAACACGCTTTCCAACGTGTCCGCCAGCTCATTTCGCATCGAGGGCAATGGTTTGAGCGGCGCAGTGGTGCGCAACAATCTCATTCACCAAAGCGGCGCGGTTTCAATCGCCGGGCCGTTCTCCGGCCAGGTCGATCACAACGGCTGGTTCAATGCCGAGGCCAAGGATTGGCAGGGCACCGGCGACGTCAGCGGCAGCGATCCGCGCTTCAAGAATGCGGCGCAGGCCAATTTCGAGCTGCAAACCTCGAGTCCCGCGCGCGATGCCGGCATCGACCTCGGCCTGCCGTATGCCGGCGCAAAACCGGATTTGGGCGCGTTTGAGCTGGGCGCGGCCACGCCCGTGGTGTTGATGGCCTTCTCGGTGGAACCCGCGCCGACCGGCGCCCGCCTGCGCTGGCGCACCGCGTCGGAGCAGAATCTGCTCGGGTTCGAGTTGGAGCGCAGAACAAGCTCCGGCGATTACACCAAGCTCGCCTTCATCGCGGCAGCGCATCCGGCCGCTGCAACCGGTGAGTATGAGTTCGTGGATGCCACCGCCGATCGTGGTGAATACGCTTATCGCCTCAAGCAAATCGACCATGACGGCCAGGCGCGCTACTCCGGCGAAGTGACGATCGCCCTGGGCCCGCCGGCGACCTTTGCCTTGCATCAAAACTTCCCAAATCCCTTTGCCGCCACCGCGGGAGCCAGCGGGAAGGAGGCCGGCACACGGATCGCATTTGATCTGAGTGAAACTGCGGAAGTGAATATCTCCATCTACAATCTGCTCGGCCAAAAAGTGAGCACGCTCACCGACACGCTCACGCCCGCCGGCCGGCATCTCCTCGCGTGGGACGGCCGTGGCGACAACGGCGAGGCGATGGCCGCGGGAACGTATCTCTGCCGCATGCTCGTGAGCCAGCGCGGCGTCGTGAAATGGACGGAGGTCCGGCGCATGACCCTGGTGCCGTGAAGCCGAACCGGTTTGCTTTGCTTCACCTGCGCCGCGAGTTTCTTTACTTCACACTCAACAGCCAACTTTGCGAAACCACCATGCCGAACCTATTTCTCGCTGCCTTGCTGGCGATCAGCGCCGCCAGTGTCGCGCTGTATCGCGAAATGGACCGTCCCGCGGACGGCAACGGAGTGTTGGACTCCGTGGCGCTTTGGGTGGCGCCCAATCCGGCGGAAACCATTCTGTTCACCACGGACAAATCCAAGAACACCGTCCTGCAACACAATCCTCTCAAGGGAAAATTTCTGGGGCGCTTGGCCGGCGGCGGCACCGGCGCCGGCCAGTTGAGCTATCCCAACGGCATTGCGGTCGGCTACAGCATTCGCGTCAACAACACTGCCAGTGATGTTCTGTTCGTGGTCGAGCGCGACAACCATCGCGTTTCGATGTTTTCCCTGCCGGCGCAGAAATTCCTGGGGCACTTTGGCGCCAATGATCTGGAGGAGCCGTACGGCATCGCGCTGTATTGGAAGGGCAGCCAGTTGCAGGCGTGGATCACCGAGACCGGCACGGCGCCGGATCGCGTCTACGTTTACAGCATTGCCGCCAGCGGTGAGAGCCTGGCCGGCAAGCTCGATTTCTTTTTCAGCACTGCCGGCGTTTTGGAATCCATCTTGATCGACCCGGTGCACCAGCGCGTCTTGCTCTGCGATGAAGGCGAGGCCAGCGACGTGATGGTTTATGACATGAAGGGGAACCTGCAGCAACGCTTCGGCAAGGGCTTGTTCGTCATCGATCCGGAGGGCATGGTGTTGTATGATTTAGGCGGCGGCAACGGTTATATCATTATCGCAGATCAAAACGCCAGCCCGACTGAGTTTGAAGTGTTCGACCGTCGCACGTTGACTTCACTGGGCAGTTTTTCCGGCGAAACCAAGGGCACCGACGGTACGACCTTGACGCAAGCAGCACTGCCCGGCCTGCCCAGCGGATCATTCTACGCGGTGCACTCCGACAAAGCCGTGCACGTTTATGACTGGGCCAATATCGCCGCAGCGATGAAACTCACCACGCGGGTTGCTTCACCGCGCACCGCGGTCGAAGAGCGCAGCACGGCGGCGCCGTCGCAGGCACAAATTCTGACGAACTATCCCAACCCCTTCAATCCCGCCACCACGCTCTGCTATCGCGTCGAGACATTTGCGCCGGTGCGGCTCGAGGTTTATGACGCGCAAGGCCGGCAGGTCGCGCGCCTGGTCAACGCCACCCAACCGCCGGGCGAGTATCGCGCCGTCTGGAATGGCCGCGATGCCGCGGGCCGAGTCGTTGCCTCAGGCGCCTACTTCGCGCGATTGACCGTCGGCAATGCCGTGCAGCATCAGGCCATGCTGCTGCAAAAGTGACAGCTTGAGCAATCGCTTGCAATTCCCGCCGGGATTCTTATATTTTCGCTGACCAATCCTCCTGCCAACCCGGAGGCTGAATCATAATCGGAATTGCAACCTCACTATTGCATGACTTTTCGACGCGTACTGCTGGCCTTGTCCCTCTGCGCCGTCCCGCAAGCCGCCCTGCCACAAGCCGCCGTTCAACTCCATTGGACGCCAAACCTGGAAAGCGATCTGTGTTGCTACCTCGTTTGTCGCGACACCATCCCCGGCACCGCCAACGCCTTCGCTTGGGTGGCGAAGTCGGATTCCAGCTTCGCAGATCTCAATGTGATTCCGGGAAAAGTCTACTATTACAGATTGATCGCGGTGGATGATCGCGGCAATCAGAGTGAGCCTTCGGCGGAAGTGCGGGCGATCGCCAGTCCGCGTTCACGGCGTACCTTCGAACTGGCCCCGAATTACCCCAACCCCTTTCGCTTTTCTACTGCGATCGTCTTCTTTCTGCCACAGCCGGCGCGGGTCGAGCTTGCCATCTTCAATCTGCTCGGCCAGCGCGTTCGCACATTGCTCGAGGAAAACAGGAACAGCGGCAATCATCGTGTGTATTGGAATGGACGAGATGATGCCGGCCAGCCGGTGGCGGGCGGAGTGTACTACTATCGCCTGCGGGCGGGAAATGTCAGCCAGGCGGGAAAGGCGCTGTTCTGGCGCTGAGGCCAACAGCCATCGGGATGAGAGCAAATTCTCGCTGGGGCGCGGCCGGCCGGCCGGCGCTCAAATGCTCAAACCGCGCATTAAGTCAACCGTGCCCCGCAACGTGGTGGGATCAATCCGCACGTTGATGCACGCGGCCACGCCGGCGGAAAATGCCCGCCGCAGCGCCGGCACCACGTCTTCGGGTTTTTCCACCCACTCACCGTACCCTCCCAGCGCCTCCACCACTTTCTCATAATGCGTCTCGGCGAGATCCGTGGCAACCGAGGCTTGCTCCCCCAATAAGGCCACCTGCGGATTGCGAATTTGTCCCCATCCGGCATCATTGCCGATGAGCGAGACAATCGGCAGATGGTGGCGAATGGCGGTGTCGAATTCCATGCCGTTGAGGCCGAAGCTGCCGTCGCCGTGCAGGATGAGCACTTTGTGATCGGGCTTTGCCAGCTTCGCGGCCAGTGCAAACGAGGGTCCGACGCCGAGGCAGCCGAAAGGCCCGGGGTCCATCCAATTTCCCGGCTGCAGCACCGGCACCACGCGCGAGGCGCACGCCACAAAATCGCCGCCATCGCCCACCACGATGGTATTTTCATCCACGGCCTTCACCACTTCGGCGAGCAGGCGATAGTGATTCATCGGCAGCGCCTCGCTTTGCATCATCTTTTCGAGGCCCGCTTGCTCGCTTTGCTCGACGTGCCGCAGGTGATCGAACCACTCCTGCCGCAGCGCCACCAGGTGAATGGCCTCGGTCAACTGCTGCAGCACAATGTCGAGACTGCCGGCCAAGCCGACGTCATGCGGCCGGTTTTGGCCGAAAAGCGCGTCAGTTTTGTCGATCAAGACAACTTTAGCTTTGGGATTGAACCTGCCGTAGCCCAGGCGGAAGTCGAGCGGCGTGCCGATCACGACGATGGCATCCGCTTTTTTGAAGGCCTCTTTGCGGGCATGTTGGAAGAACAGCGGGTGTGTGGGCGCGAGGCAGCCGCGCGCCAGTCCGTTGAGGAAAACCGGCGCATTGAGCTTGCCGGCGAATTTTTCGAGGTATTCCTGCGCCTCATCCCACCAGAGATTGCTGCCGCCGAGGATCACCGGCGCATGCGCACCGTTGAGCAAACTCGCGGCGATCATGATGCCGTCGCTGCCCGCGGCGGCCGGCTCGGAGCTGAACAGGGCATGCGAACGCTGCAGGTCTTCCGGTTTCACCGGCGCGAGCAAAACATCCACCGGCAGTTCGAGATAAACCGGGCCGGGCAGTCCGGCGAACGCCTGGCGCACGGCCGCCGCGACGTATTCGCCGACGCGCTCGGGATCGGTCACGCGGCGCGCCCATTTGGTGATGGGCTTGAACAGCTCGAGCTGATTCATCTCCTGCAGGGCGCCGCGATCCGACTCTTTCACCGGCGCCGCGCCGGCCAGCACGAGCACCGGACTGTTGGCGAAGAAGGCATTGGCCACTCCGGTGATGGCATCGGTGGCGCCCGGTCCGGCAGTGACCACTGCCACGCCGAGCGTGCGCGTTTGCCTGGCCCAGCCATCCGCGGCATGCGCCGCCGCCTGCTCATGGCGCGTGTCGATCACGCGAATGCCCAGCTTGGCGGCTGCGAGATAGATCGGGGCAATGTGGCCGCCGCACAGGGTGAAGAGATTTTTGACGCCAGCCTGCTTGAGAACTTGGGCGACCAGCACGCCCGCATTGAGAGGAGACATGAGAGGCTCCGGGAAAGAGGTTTTCACCGCCCTGCCGCTCGGGCCGGTTGCAGCAGCTCGTTCAGGATCTTCCCCAACATCGGCAACCGGCAACCAAGTAAGGGACAACTGCGAATGAGCAGAGATTAGTGCGAATGGAAAACAAGCACACTCATTGACTTCTGTCGACGTTCAAAGATCTTACTGCCGCAGAAATGAATCCGGCACTGCCAATTCTGCCTGGTCAAATTCACCTGCGAAACACGAGACACACCAATGATTCTTTCGTGTCTTTCGTGTGTTTCGCGTACTTTTTGTTCCAAGACCAAATGTGTCCTTGCAAAACCACTACGGCGATGACAACTAATCAAATTTTCCCAAAGAAGCAAGACGGGAAATGGTGCAGGGAAAGAGGGTTGGTGCAAGGCGGGACACAGCGCCGGGGCGTTGAACACTCCGCCGCCACGGCACTGGCGGAGAGAGGAATGGCTACAGCTTGTACTTGTGAATCTTGTATCGCATGGTGCGCAGGCTGATGCCCAAGCGCTTGGCGGCTTCGGATTTGTTGCCGCCGGCACGGCGAATCGCATCCTCCAGCACCAGCTTCTCCGCGGCCTCCATCTTCTCGCGGTAGGTTTGCCCGCTGGCAATGAAGGAATTGGCGGCGGCATACGGCCGGGCGCGCATGCTGACGGTGAAAGGCAGATGCTCCGGCAAAATCGTGTCGCCCTCGCCCAACACGATGCTGTTCTCGATGGCATTCTCCAGCTCGCGCACGTTGCCGGGCCAGTGATAGTTCAGACACATCTGCAGCGCCTCCTCCGACATGCCGGTGACCGCCTTGTGATTGGCGGCGCTGTATTGCTTGATGAAATGATCGATCAGCAGCGGCACGTCTTCCAGGCGCTCGCGCAGCGGCGGCAGGAAGACCGGAATGACATTCAGCCGGTAATACAAATCCTCACGAAACTGATTGTTCAGGATCGCCTGTTCGAGATCGCGGTTGGTGGCGGTGATGACGCGCACATCGACGTGAATCGACTCGGTGCTGCCGAGGTGGCTGATCTCCTTTTCCTGCAGCAGGCGCAACAGCTTGGTTTGCACGCTGGCGGAGATGTCGCCGATCTCATCGAGAAAGATGGTGCCGCCGTTCGCCAATTCCACCCGCCCCAGCTTGCGCGCGGTGGCGCCGGTGAAGGCGCCGCGCTCATACCCGAACAGCTCGCTTTCCAGCAGCGTTTCCGGAAAGGCACTGCAACTGATCTCCACCAGCGGCGCGGCGGCGCGCGGGCTGTTGTAGTGAATGGCGCGCGCCACCAACTCCTTGCCGGTGCCGCTCTCGCCGCGAATCAAAATGGTGGCCTGGCTCTGGGCAACTTTGGCGATGGTGCGAAAGACCTGCTGCATCGCCGGGCTTTTGCCGATGATGCCTTCGTAGCGGTACTGCTGATGCAGACGGTCACGCAGTTCCTCGTTCTCCTGGCGCAGCCGCTGCTCCTCCTCGGCCTTCTTGAGAATGACGAACAGCTCATCGAGATTGAGCGGCTTGGTCAAATACTCGTACACGCCGCGTTTCATCGCCTCCACCGCGTCCTTCACCGAGCTGAACGCCGTCATCACGATCGTCTTCATTTCGGGATGAAGCGCGCGGCTGCTCTCGAACAACTGCATGCCGTCGATTTCCGTCATTTTCAAATCGGTCAGCAAGATGTCGAACTGCTCGCGCTCCAGGCTGCGCATGGCCTTGCGGCCGCTTTCCACGCCGGTGACTTCGTGGCCCTCCTGCGCGAGAATTTGCACCAAACCCGAGAGCGCGTTGCGATCGTCTTCTGCAATGAGAATGCGCGCCATGATTCAACCTTGTCTGCTGCTGCTGTCATGATAGGCGTGCTGCATCGCCGCCAGGCCTGCACCCCACTCGAACCGCCAGCCCGCCCCGGCCAGGGCCATCTCCAGAGCCGCCATCAGGCCGATCTGGTCGAGATGGTCGTAATCACCCATGTGCGTGACGCGAAAGATCCTGCCTTTGAGCTGCCCCTGCCCGCCGGCCACCGTGACGCCATACTCCTCCCGCAACCGGCTCACCAGCGCCTTGCCCTCCACGCCAGAGGGGACAGTCACGGCGGTCAAAGCGTTCGACGGAACTTTGGGGAAGATTGCGAGACCCAGGGCCTGCACGCCGGCGCGGAACGACGCGGCCAAACGCGCATAGTGATTCCAATAATACTCGAGCGAATTCGCCTGAATGCGGCGCAACGATTCGGCCAGGCTCATGATCGTGGTGACGGCCGGTGTCCACGAAGTCCCGTGCTCCTGCGCGGCTTGACGCGCCGCGGTGAAATCAAAATAGAAACGCGGCAGCGTGCTGCGGCTGTGCGTTTGCCAGGCCCGCTCGCTGAGCGCGACAAAAGCCAGGCCGGGCGGTGCCATCGCGCCCTTTTGCGAGCCGGAGACACAGGCGTCGATCTGCCATTCATCAAAATGGAAGGGCAGCACGCCGACCGAGGTGACGCCATCGACCACGAGCAAGGCTTGCGAGTGCCGGCGCACGATTTCCGCAACGCGCTGGAGGTCGGTGAGGCTGCCGGTCGAAGTTTCACTGTGCGTGCAAAAGACGCCGCTCAAGTGGCGTGTCGTCTTGATGAGGTTTTCCAGGGCAGTGTAATCGACGGGCTGGCCCCACGGCACTTCCAGCAAGATCACCTGCAAGCCATAGGCCCGGCCCAGTTCCGCCCAGCGTTCACCAAACTTGCCGCCGGCCAACACCAGCACGGTTTCGCCGGCGCTGAACAGGTTGCACACGCAAGCTTCCATGCCGCCGGTGCCGGAGGCGGTGAGCACGATCACTTCCTGTTTGGTTTGAAAGAAATATCGCAGGCTGGCCTGCACTTCTTGAAAGAGCTTTTTAAACGCCGGGCCGCGATGGTAGGGAAACATGGTGCTGGCGGCGAGGCGCACAGCCTCGGGAATTTGTGTGGGACCGGGAGTGAAAAGTCGGGAGCGCATGGGCGAATTCGATTGAAAGGGTCCAGGGAGCCGGTGTGCTGTTCTGCAGAGGGCCGGGCAGGCATGAAGCCTCGGCACAATTGCACCGGCGGCTTGGGTTACAGTATCTGCTCGATTGCCTGCCACAATTCGTTACGGCCGAGATTCGTCAACGAGGAGTACATCACCACCTGCTGCACCGCCAACGGCGCGAGGGCGGCCACCATCTCCCGCTGCTGAACGGCGCGCTGATTGTTCGAAAGTTTGTCGGCTTTGGTTGCGGCGACGATCACCGGCACTTGCAGTGCCACCAGCCACGCGAGCAACTCCCGGTCGCTGGCGAGCGCGCCGTGCCGGCTGTCGATGATGGCCACGGCCGCGCGCAGCGTGCGCGCCTGCTTGAAATAGCCTTCAATCAAGCGGCGCCAGCTTTCGCGTTCGGTTTGCGAGACTTTGGCGTAACCGTAGCCGGGCAAATCGACGAAACAAAAAGGCTTCGGCTTTGTTCCCGTGGGTATCAGGCGATAGAAATTGAGCTGGCGCGTTTTGCCGGGCGTGCTGCTGGTGTGCGCGAGATGCTTGCGGCCCACCAGCGAATTGAGCAGGCTCGATTTTCCCACATTCGACCGGCCGCAGAAGGCAATCTCCGGCAAACCCTCACGGGGAAATTGCGCCGGCTGAGCAGCGCTGATGATGAACTCCGCGGCAGCTATTTTCATGGGAACCGTTTGAGCAACAGGGAAAGTTGCCTGCCGCGAAAGAACCTCCCGTACGATCAACTGCGGGCAGGCGGCTGCGGCGCGCGGCCCTCTCCGCGGTCAGGCGGTGCGAACGAGGCCGGGTAGTGGGACTTCAATTAATCACGACGGTTTGCGCGGGCACCGCTTTGCGGCGCTTCTTGAGCCTCGCAGGCGCGGCCTTGCTGGTTTCTTTGGCGCCGGCCGGGTCGCTGGGCTCCTTTTCACACAAGACGATCTTCAGCACCTCCGCCACATGCTTGACGGTGGTGACGTCGATGCCCTTGCGCAGCGGCGCGGGCAACTCTTTCAAGTCCTTGGCGTTTTCCTGCGGAATGATCACGCGCTTGATGCCGAGGCGCTGGGCCGCGAGCATCTTCTCATTCAGTCCTCCGATTGCGAGCACGCCGCCGCGCAGCGTGATTTCACCGGTGAGCGCAATGTCCCGGCGCACCGGCCGGCCGGTGAGCGCCGAAACCAGCGCCGCCACCAGCGTGATGCCGGCCGAAGGCCCGTCTTTGGGAATCGAGCCTTCGGGAATGTGAATGTGAATATCGAGTTCCTTCCAAAAATCGCCCTCGATTTCGAGCTGGGCGGCGTTGGTGCGGATGAAGGACAGCGCCGCGCGCGCGCTTTCTTTCATGATATCGCCGAGCTTGCCGGTCAGGGAAAGATTGCCCTTGCCGGGCATCAGGCTCACTTCGATGTCGAGCACGTCGCCGCCGTAGCGCGTCCACGCCAAACCGGTGGCGGTGCCGAGGGCGCGCTGCTCGGTGAGCGGCCGCTGCGGATACTTGGGAACGCCGAGATCCGCTTCGAGAGCGCGCGGCGTGATTTCGCGGCGTTTCAGCTCGCCTTTGGTGGTTATGGCATAGGCGGTCTTGCGGCAAACCGAAGCCAGCTCGCGCTCGAGGTTGCGCACGCCGGCCTCGCGGGTGTATTCGCGGATGATCTTGAGAATGGCGGCATCCGAAAAGCGGAGCTGCTCGGCGGTGAGGCCGTGTTCGCGCAGCAATTTGGGCAGCAGGAAACCTTTCGCGATTTCCAGCTTGTCATGTTCCAGATAGCCCGGCAGGTCGATCAATTCCATGCGGTCGAGCAGCGGCTCGGGAATCTGGCTGCGCACGTTGGCGGTGGTGATGAACAGCACCTGGCTGAGATCGTAATCCACCTCGAGATAATGATCGTTGAAGGCCTTGTTCTGCTCGGGGTCGAGCACTTCCAGCAGCGCGGAGGCCGGATCGCCGTGAAAATCGTAGGTCAACTTGTCGATTTCATCGAGCAGAAAAACCGGGTTGATCGACTTGGCGCGCTTCATGCTTTGAATGATGCGGCCCGGCATCGAGCCGATGTAGGTGCGGCGATGGCCGCGGATTTCCGCTTCGTCACGCACGCCGCCGAGCGACATGCGCACAAAGTTCCGTCCCATCGCCCGCGCGATGGATTTGGCCAGGGAGGTTTTGCCCACGCCCGGCGGCCCCACCAGGCAGAGAATCGGGCCTTTCATCTTGTGCACCAGCTTCAGCACCGCGAGATGCTCGAGAATCCGCTTTTTGGGATTCTCCAGGCCGTGATGGTCTTCATCGAGAATCTTGCGGGCATGGGGAATGTCGAGCAGATCCTCGGTGCGTGTGCTCCACGGCAGCGCGACCAGCCAGTCGATGTAGTTGCGGATGACCGTGGCTTCCGGCGAGAGCGGCGCGGTGTTGCGCAGGCGGTCAAGCTCTTCGTTGGCTTTTTCCTCGGCCTCCTTGGGCAGGCCGGATTTCTTCACCTTCTCGCGCAGCGCGGCAATGTCGTTGTCGGCCTCGGCTTCATCGCCCAACTCTTCCTGAATGGCGCGCATTTGTTCCTGCAGCCAGTAGTTGCGCTGGCTGCGCTGCATGCGGCCGCGCACTTTGTCTTCCAGGTCGCGCTCGGCGTCGAGGATGTCCTTTTCATGCTCGAGCAATTCCGCCAAATGCATGAGGGCATCATAGGCAGTGGGCATTTCCAGAATCTGCTGCTTGATGCGGGATTCACGCTGCAGATGGGCGGCGACAAAATCCGCGAGATGCTGCGCGCCTTCGATGTCTTCCATGCCCAGCAGCACCTCTTCAGGAATGGCGCGGTGCAGGCGGACATAGTCGCGGAACAGGCTGCTGACGCGCCGCATGGCCGCGCGCAGCGCGACGGTGTCTTCGCCGGCCTCCTCGACCGGCTCCACGCGCGCCTCGAGATGATCCTCCGTCTGCAGAAAACGGGTGATGCGCGCCTTGGTCACGCCCTCGACCAGGACTTTCACCAGGCCATTCGGCAGCCGCAGCAACTGCAAGATGCGGCCCACCACGCCGGTGCGGTACAAGTCCTCCTTGCCGGGCTCTTCCAGCGACATGTCCTTCTGCGCGGTCACCAGCAGGAGTTTGTGCAGCAGCATGGCCTCCTGCACGGCGCGCAGCGAGGACTCGCGGCCGATCAACAGGGGAAACAGCATGTGCGGGAAAAAGACGACTTCTTTCAGCGGCAGGACAGGCAGGCGATGAAAGGCTTCAACCGGGATATTGTCACGCTGATCTTTTTGCATGGGCAATCGGGATTCCCCCGTTTCGAGGCGCGTCACGCGCTCTTCTTCATTTTCTCATAGGTGTAGAGCGGAGGCTTGCCTTCGACAATACACTCCTTGGTAATGGTGCAGGTCTTCACTTCCGGCATGCCGGGGATTTTGTACATCACGTCCAGCATGGTTTCTTCCATGACCGACCGCAGGCCGCGCGCACCGGTGCCGCGCTTGACGGCGCGCTGCACGATGGCGCGCAACGCCTCCTCTTCAAACTCCAGCGTCACACCGTCCATGTGCAACAGCCGGCGATACTGCTTGGTCAGGGCGTTCTTCGGCTTGACCAAAATCTCCATCAGCGCGGCTTCATTGAGCTCGGTGAGCGCGGCGATCACCGGCAAGCGGCCGATCAACTCGGGAATCAAACCGAACTTCAGCAAGTCCTCGGGCTCGACTTTCATGAACAGCTCGCCGATGGACTTTTCCGCCTGGCTCTTGGGATCGGAACCGAAGCCGATTTCCTTCTTGCCGATGCGGCGCGCGATGATCTTGTCCAGGTTCTCAAAAGCGCCGCCGCAGATGAAGAGTATGTTGCGGGTGTTGATGTTGATGAGGTTTTGTTCCGGGTGCTTGCGGCCGCCCTTGGGCGGCACGGCCGCCACCGTGCCTTCCAACAGCTTGAGCAGGGCCTGCTGCACGCCCTCGCCCGACACGTCGCGGGTGATGCTGGGATTGCCGTCCTTGCGCGAGATCTTGTCGATTTCGTCGACGTAGACGATGCCCTTTTCGGCGCGTTCGAGATCGTAGTCAGCGGCTTGCAGCAGTCGCACCAGAATGTTCTCCACGTCTTCACCGACGTAACCGGCTTCGGTGAGGGTGGTGGCATCCGCGATGGTGAAGGGCACCTGCAAAAAGCGCGCGAGCGTCTGCGCCAGCAGGGTCTTGCCGGTGCCGGTCGGCCCGACCAGCAAGATGTTGCTCTTCTCGAGCTCGACGTCTTCCAGGTTGGCCGGCGTTTCGATGCGCTTGTAGTGATTGTAGACCGCCACCGCGAGCGACATTTTGGCGCGATCCTGCCCAATGACGTAGTCATCCAGCTCGCGCTTGATCTCCTCGGGCGTGGGAATGCGGCCGTAGAACGGCACGGCGCGGCGCTGCATGTCATCGCGAATGATCTCGCTGGCGTTGCGCACGCATTCGTTGCAGATGTAAACGTCAGGACCGGTGACGATGCAATCCACCTGGTTTGAGTTTTTCCCGCAGAAGGAGCAGATGAACAGCCGGTCGCGTTTGCCGAAGTCCGCCATGTTTGCCTACTTTCTCTTGGTGATGCCTTTGCGCGTCATGATTTCGTCGATGAGGCCGTACTGGGCGGCTTCTTCGGCGGACATGAAGTAATCACGGTCGGAATCTTTTTCGATGCGGGTCAGGTCCTGACCGGTGTGATCGGCGAGAATCTTGTTGATGCGCTCGCGCGTCTTGAGAATCTCAGTGGCCTGAATGGCGATATCCGCGGCCTGGCCCTGGAAGCCGCCCCAGGGCTGGTGAATCATAATGCGGGCGTGCGGCAGGGCGAAGCGTTTGCCTTTGGTGCCGGCGGTGAGCAGCACGGCGCCCATGCTGGCGGCCAGCCCCATGCAGATGGTGTTGACCGCCGGTTTGATGTATTGCATGGTGTCGTAGATCGCCAATCCAGCGGACACGCTGCCGCCCGGGCTGTTGATGTAAATATAGATGTCCTTTTCCGGATCATCGGCTTCCAAAAAGAGCAATTGCGCGATCGTCAGGCTCGCGACGGTATCGTCGATGGCGGTGCCGAGAAAAACGATACGCTCCTTCAACAAACGGGAAAAAATGTCGAATGCGCGCTCGCCGCGCCCCGTTTGTTCGACCACCATTGGAACCAGTCCCATAACTCTGTCCTTTCGTCGAATGATTTGCCTGGTTAAACGGTAACGATCCTGGACTTATTCCGATCTTTGTAGAGCACGCGGCGCTGCTCGATTTTCATTTTGCCCGCCAGAAAGGCGAGCACTTTGTGGTTCTCGAGCTGGTCACGCAAATCTTCGCGCGTTTTTTCATCGTTGAGCGTCTTGTTGATCAGCCGTTGCGGGTCTTCATTGCGCGCCGCCGCCAGGGCGGTCAGGTGCGCACGCATCTCGTCTTCATTGACGAGGAGATGCTCAACTTCCGCCACCTGCTCGCGGAGATAACGCCATTTCAAATACCGAATCGTGCGCTTGCGCGCCTCTTCGCGCAGGTCTTCTTCCTTGAGGCCTTGCACGTTTTTGAAGGTCTCCTGCAGGTTTTCAAAATAGGCATTGGCATAGGCCGCCAGCATGCCGTCCGGCAATTCCAGCGGGTTGTGCTTGAGCACTTCTTCGATAATGGCGTCGTTCAGCTCTTCGCGGCTGCGCTGTTCCGCCTGCGCGCGCAGGTCTGCGCCGACGGCCTGGCGCAAGGCCGCCAGCGTCTCATAATTGCCGATCGTGCGCGCCAACTCATCATCAAGCTCGGGCAGCTTCACTTCCGCCACTTCCTTGACTTCGACGCGATAGTACTTTTCCTGGGGCTTGCCCTCGGCGTCCGGCGTCGTGATTCGCACCATGCGCATTTCGTCCGGCTTCACGCCAATCAGTTGCGGGGTGAAATCATCGTCAGAAGCGTCCGGTTCCGCGATGCGAAAGCGCTGGTCTTTGTGATGCCGGCCGATCAACGGCACGCCGCCGGCATCGGTCACCTGAATATCGACCGTGACCAAATGGCCCGGCTGCGCCCCGCTCTCGACGCTCTCCAGCCAACTGTGCTGTTCCCGCAGCCGGCCGAGTACTTCCTCGACGTCTTCGACAGTGACTTCATAAACGGCCTGATCAAGAGTAAAACCGCTGTAGCTCTTCAACTCGGCCACCGGTTCGACTTCGACGGTGGCGCGCAGCTTGAGACCGTCATTCTCATCAATTTTCACTTCGTCGAGCTGCGCCGGGCCGACGGTGCGCAAACGGTGTTGCTCGCGAACCTCGGCAAGCAGGTTGGGCACCAACTCTTCGATGGCTTTGCGCCTGGCTTCATCGCTGAACAACTTTTCGACCAGGTGCATCGGCACTTTGCCGGGGCGAAAGCCGTCCAGCCGGGCCTGTTTTTGGAAAACTCGCAGTGTCTTCTCGACATGCGGTTTGAGTTCGGTGGAGGTGAGACTGATTTCCAGATGGCGTTTCCACTTGTCGCCGTTCGAAATTTGAACATCCAAGGCCGGCTCCTCACATCAGTGTGTCTATAGTTGAAAATGCCCCGCGATCACCTTGATCTTGGGGTCTGAGAGTGCCAGAGAAGGGACTCGAACCCATACGCCTTGCGGCACCAGATCCTAAATCTGGCGTGTCTGCCAATTTCACCACTCTGGCGTTTTCTCAAAGCGGCAAAAATATAGCGAATCACCCGCCGAAATGCAAGATTAGAGTTCGGCCACGCACGCCCCGCAGCGAGGCTGTGACGGCGCTCCATTCTTGCGCGCGCAACGGATCGGCAAAATTTGCGGCGGTCCCCGGTAAAACTAAAATCCCCTCCCCCACGGAGTAAAACCGGGAAGAGGGGATCGCCTGCATGATCTTCTTCGTGCTTGCGGCTGGTAACCTGTGCGCCGCCCGCCACACGCTCGCCTCGAGCCTGCGGGGTTGCCCGAAAAAGAGTATAGAGGGAGGAGGAGTTTGCTACTGTTCCAATTGCGCGAATTTCGCGAGGTAATGAAAATCACCGTACCGCAGGGTGATGGGGCGATGCGGATCAAACCAGGCCGGCAGCAGCACCACGCCCTGGTGCACGTCGCCGTCAGCCACGTTGCCGCCGAAGACACCGTTCTCTTCCAGCGGCATGACGTCCGCGCTGTGCGGGCCTGTCACCGGCGTCCATTGCCGGCCGTTCTGCTCGAAGCGCAACTGCGCCGGATCAAAGCTCACCATGCGGCTCGGCAGCGTCGAGACCGAAAACACCAGCGGCGTCACTTTCTGCCCGACAATCTCACGCACGGCTTTCGCCAATTCTGCCTGATAAGCCACCAGCATCGAAAGCTGGATGCGATTGCTGTCATTGTCACGCACGAAAAACGACGTGATCTTGTCGGCCTGCAATTCCGCGAGCGGCGTGCGCTCCGGGCGCGGAGCGGTGGGGGCGGCCGCCGCCGGTTGCTCTGCCGGCACGGCCGCGCCTGCGGGAACTGCATTCGTCACCAAGGCGGCGGAAGAGAGCTCTCCTTCCGCCTGCTGTGCGCGCGCGGGAGAATTCATTTGTCCGAAAACGAGTGCAGCGCCAATGAGCGCGAGCTGAAACGGCTTGATGTTGCTCATGGTAACCTCCTTGAGACAATGGCAACGCCCGAGTAATGGCGGGTGAGTTCAAGAGCAGGCACTCACGCACGCAGCAAGAAAGGGACTGCATGCAACTTTGCTGCTGTTCGCCTACCCTGGCCGCCGCTTCACCCATTCTCTCCTGCGAGTGGGACGGCAGGTTGCGCGGGCAGGCCGGCGTGCTGTGACTTGCTGCCTCTTGCCAGAGCAACTGATATGCCAGGTTCAGAGGCTGTCAAAGCGCACAATTTTGCTTCTGTTTATCAAGACATTAAACTTGGTGTTTGCTGCACTTGACATGTACGATTGCACGCGCGGCCGTGTGCCAAACTGGACAACGTATCATGCCGAAACGAATACAGCCGTAATGAATCAATGCAATCTCGCGGTGGGACGAAACCAGTGGCTTGCTGCGATCAGAAAGCTGCGGGAAGGTGGGGCGTCAACTTGCGCGTCCGCGTTTCTACAAAACAGAATGGGCGCCTCGCCTCCCGCAAGTCGCAACGAGGCGAGCCGCCCATCCGCACGGCGGGCGAAGGTACGATGCAACGGCACAATTCAGAAGGACTCGCCGATGATCAGCTTCTCCAACTCGTTGGTCTTTTGCTTGTAAGCTTTGGCGGGCGGCACGACCACGGCCAGCACCACGGACTGTTCGAAGGCGCGGAAGAAACGAAACACGATGCGGCGGTGATTGTCGCCCTCGATCGCGACTTCGCGCAACCGGGAAATTCCGCCGAGGGTGGCGGCCATGCGGCTCACCTCCTGCAAGGTGATCGCCATCTCGGCAATGCGATCAGCGTCCGTCGCCGGCCCTGCCGGGCTGATCGCCTGCGCAATCGGCAGCCCTTCCTCGCTGAACAGCAGCGCGGCTTCATAATTCCCCAGCGTCACGATGCTGGCCATTTTTTGTTCGATCGAAAACTGCGGCGCTTTCGCTGCCGGGCTCTCGATTTCCGGAGTATCGGTCAGGGGGAGGGTATCATTATCAGGATACATGGTGGCCTCATTCCTTTCAATTGCCGGTGGCAAGGGTTAGACGATGCTCTTCCTGAGAAGGCAGTGGCGGAAGCGAACGGAGAACGCAGGCGGGCCGCAGCCGCCGGCGCACTGGCCTCAGATCACTTTCTGCGTGTGACTGACCACACCCTGAATCGCCAGCTTGAGAGTTTCCAGCACGCCCTGGCCGCGCGCGGCCACGGCCTCGATTGCCGGCACACGATGAAAATTCAATTTGGCATTCAGCTCGGCCAACGACAGGGCGCGCGGCAAATCCCGTTTGTTGTATTGCAGCACCCAGGGAAACTCTTCGAGCGTCATGCTGTCTTCGATGAGGTTCTGTTCGAGATCCATGAGCGAATCGAGGTTTTCCGTCATGCGGTCGGGCTGGGAATCGGCGACGAACACGATGCCGTCGACGCCGCGCAGGATGATCTTGCGGCTGTAGGCATAGTAGACCTGGCCGGGAATGGTATAGAGGTTGAACTTGGGCTTCATGCCCTTGATGCGCCCCACTTCGAGCTGCAGAAAGTCGAAATAGAGCGTGCGCTCCTCCCGCGTCTTCAGGGTGATCAGCTCGCCGCGCAGGGAGGGATCGATCTTGTGGTAGATGTACTCGAGATTGGTGGTCTTGCCGCTCAGGCCGGGGCCGTAATAAACAATCTTGAGATTGATTTCTTGAAATGCCCAATTGACGAACATAACCTTCCTGTGTTTTGGCGCGCGGTGGTGCGTTACAGATTGAAAGACTTGTCCAATTCCTTGCCGAGCAACAGGCCGAACTCGACGTCGAGCACTTCGGTGGTCTTTTTTTCCGCCTCCTGCGCCTGGACGAGCACCTGTTTCAAGGCTTCGACGGCTTTGTTGGCGAAGATGCGCACCAAGCCGAGCGCCACCGTCTTTTCGAAGATGATGGCGAGCAGGAAGTTGAAGCCGACGTTGCAGAGGTAGATGTTGCGGCGCTCACCTTCCTGAAAGATGAATTTGAAGCCCTCTTTTTCGCCGATCACCTTGGCCATCTCGCGCATGGCGGAGAAGTCGCCGGCGGTGAGCGCGGCAAACCCGCCCAAATCCAGGGTGACGTTCTTGCCGTGATGGGTGATGGGATTGCCGTTCAGATCGGAGAAGAGCGCGAACTCGGCGCGCGTGCTGACGATGAGATCGCGTAAAATCTCGCTGACTTTGTTAAAGGTTGCCGTCGACAACATGAACGGCGTCGAGGTACGTTCTGCAAGCTGCATGCCCTGGTCCTTTAGTTGATCTTTGAATATCCTGGTTTGAACTTACGTGTTCAACTTTCTATAGAATCTGCTTCACTCCTCCAAAACCGTGTAGTGGATGGTGATTTTTGACGCGAACTCGTGCGGGAAAGTCACTTGATTTTCCCGCAGAGTCTTTTCGCCTCTCGCGCGATGCGACACCAGCAACAGCCCGTGATTCGGCACCCCCTGATGCAACCAAGATCTCACGAGTTGCGTGATATCGAATTCAACGCGATTAATCCCGGTGCGGTTCTGGCGTATCCGTGCGGTAACGGGATTGAAATTGTAGTTCAACCCCGCCAATGCTGCGGATTTATTTTCCCCCGCCGCGAGTATTTCAAGCGCGCCGAAGTCGAACTCTGCCGCTGTTTTCACCTGCGCCTCCAGCTCCAAAACTGCGTAGTCGATGTTTATCTGTTCTGTGGGAACACGGTCAAGATCCGGCAGCTTGAATTCCGCGTGCAATTGAAATTCACCATCACGCAGGGGTTGACGGGAAATTTCCATCTCATCGACGACAACTTGCTGCGCTGTGACTGTTTGTGTGAATGCAAGCAAGAAAAGAGCAAGCGCGGTATTCAACCAACGAAACAAAATCTTCATTGTCAAGTTCCCTTTTTGTAAAATCCTGAACGTCATTTTCACCGCAGCAACAACAGTCGATGCGTTTGCGCAAAACTCTCGTTGCTTTCCAGATTGCGGCCGGCCAGGCGATAGAAGTAAATACCCGATCCCACCACTGCGCCCGCATCGTTGCGTGCGTCCCACGTCACTTCCGGCCATCCCGGTTCATATGTTTGTTGCCTGATCAAGTGCCGGATGATCCTGCCATTCATATCGTAAATGGTCAATGAAATCACCGCGCGCGCCGGCAGCGCAAATCGTATGCGCGTCGAAGGATTGAAAGGGTTGGGATAATTCTGCTGCAAGGTAAAACTAGCGGGCAAAGGCTGATCACTCTCCTCTTCAGAAACTACAGGTTTCCCGGTGTCGCCGCCCGGGCCGGCATTGGCATTGTGGCTGGTTTGCACCGAGGCCGCGTTCACCAGCCCGCTGAGATTTTGGCTGTTCCAATATTGCCCGGTGGCCGTCAGCGTGTTGCTGTCCTGGTTCGAAATATCCAGGCCGCCGTTGTTGTAGAAGTTGTTCCACGTGGAGGCCATGAAGCTGTTACCCGCA